>JBCCDR010000264.1:0-4249 GCA_039030675.1 Pseudomonadota bacterium
CAAAGCTCTGCGTTTTAAAGCCTGCTTCAACCACACGTGCGGTCTCAGGCTGGAAGCTTGGCACTTCCGGCAGCGGCGGGAAGATGCGCTGGGTAAAGCCGCCTGACTTAAAGCCTTCAGAGAAGGTGAAATAGGTCATCACGTCCGGCGTCCATTGGTAGGCCAGATTGACCATGGGCGTCCAATCAGAGAACACTTCGCTGACCTCGCCTGGCGGCAGAATGGGAACGCCTGGCGGTATGCCAATCTGGCTGGAGAAGACAAATTGGTCAGGCGAGAAGCGTTTTTTGTCGCGGGTGTAGCGAATGCCAGCAGTCATGCTGAGCTTGTCGGTGAAATCGAACGTCCCTTGGGCAAAGCCAGCTATACTGTCGTTGTCGACGCTGCCGCCACTTTGGAAGTTCACGACGGGAAATAGCACCTCTTCAAGAGCGGTTGCCTGTTCCTTGAAATAGAAGATGCCGCCAACCCAGTTCAGCCGGCCGTCAAAGGCTTCGCCCACTAACTGGAGTTCCTGCGTGAACTGCCACTGGTCGTTGATAGAATCGACCTCAGCAATGGGCAGAGGCGAATGGTCTTGGTCGAGATTATAGACCGAATCGACCTCGCGGTAGGAGGTGATGGACTTCAGCTGGGTAGACCCAAAGTCATAGTCTAACGTGAAAGACACACCGAAGATATCCAAGTCAGAGCGGACATCTTTGTTGCTGAAGTCCTGGTCTTGGTTTTCTGGAATGAAGTGGCTGCCAAAGCAGCGCGGGTCATTGGGCGGTGTCACGACAGGCGGTGGTCCGCCTGCGCAGGTCTCCCCGTTGAGCACGACATTGTGGAAGAACGGGAAGACTGCCGAGCGTTCCGCATTTGGGAACGGGGTCGGCGAGCCATCAGGGTTGGTAGCGTAGAAGCCGTCCGCATTAGTTTCAACCAGCACGTAGGGCGCGCCATTGGTGCGCTCGCGCGTGAAGTCGAAGACGAGGTTCATGTCCAGCTTTTCATTGGGCTGCCAGCGTAGCTGCGCACGGCCAGACAGGCGGTCTTCATCGCCTGTTTTCAGGCCGTCAGGGCGCTCCACAAAGCCTTCTTGATATTCATAAGCCGCGGAGGCTTTGAAGAAGAGCGTGTCTGACAGCGGCACGTTGATGGTTGCCGTGGGCAAGACGCGATTATCCGTGCCGTATAGAATGGATGCCTGACCACCGAAATCTGGGCCAGGCTTCTTGGTGGTGATGCTGATGGCGCCGCCAATGGTGTTGCGGCCAAACAAAGTGCCTTGCGGGCCGCGCAGCACTTCAATGCGCTCCCTCCTCGAAGCTGCGATGCTCCGCCGCCCACGGAGCGGGCCAGGTAGACACCATCCACATAAAGGCCGACGCCTAGGTCAACGGTGGGGATGGATTCGACCTGCCCAATGCCGCGAATGAACATGACCGCCACCGCACTGTTGCCAGAGATGGGCGCTGCCGTTTCAAAGGTCAGGCTGGGCGTGAATTGCCCGATGCCGGAGATTTGTTGCACTTGGCGCTGCTCAAGGCCTTGCGCGCTAAAAGCGGAGATAGAGATAGGGGTTTTTTGCAGCGGCTCAACGCGTTTACGCGCTGTCACTGTGATTTGTTCAATGCCGGTAAAGCTGCTTTCCCCGCTCTGTGCGAGCGCGCTGGTTGACGCACTCGACAATAACGCTGCTGCAAGTGCTGTAGTTGGGAGAATTCTGCCCAATTGTTCCATCTCTTGTTCCCTTCGCCTGTTGTATATGTGTGTAAAATAGCTTTGTTACAACGCTAGTCAAATTATGTTTTTTATGCAAGGTCAGAAAAAGGGTGGCCGCCGGGGTCTGTGTGTTCAGCACGAGAAGAAATGCCATTTGACTTTGTAACAAAGGTAATTAGATTACCTAAGTATCACGAGCACGCGACAAGACATGGTGAATGACTCATGCAAAAACAAAGCGATTTGAACTCCCTCGCGCCGCTGGAGCGCGCGTCGTTAAACGGCCTTGAGCACACTTTTGCAGAAGCGGAAAAGTTCTACGGCTACTTGCCCACTTATTTCCTCGCCATGGCGCGCTTGCCAGCTGCTGTTGA
Organism: Pseudomonadota bacterium; assembly: GCA_039030675.1. Taxonomy (GTDB): domain Bacteria; phylum Pseudomonadota; class Alphaproteobacteria; order Sphingomonadales; family CAKZYD01; genus CAKZYD01. Next base: position 2,082 of record JBCCDR010000264.1, read on the forward strand.
AGCCTACACGACCTTTTGCACGGAGCTTTATGACGAGGTGACCTTGCCCGACGGCCTGGCACATCTCATCAGCTTAGAGGCGAGCATCGCCGCTGACTGCCTGTATTCCATGGTCCATGCAGCCAAGAAAGCCAGCGATTGCGGCGTCTCGGCTGAAAAAATTGCGGCCATGCCAGACTATGAGACCAGTGCGCTGTTCGATGCGCGGGAGCGCGCGGCTCTGGCCTTTGCACGCATGTGTGCAACAGCGCCCAGTCCGTTGGAAAAGAGCGATTTTGAAGAGATGTTTAAAACGTTCAGCGAAACAGAAGTCTGCGAAATCGTGGTCATTGCGGCCCAAACCGGCTTCCATAATCGCTGGAATGACGCGGTTAAAACAGCCCTTGAGCCAGAGGCCGCAGCCTTCGCACAAACCATCGGCTGGCTACGCGAAAGCCTATAGAGAAGGAAGGAGAAGACAATGTTGCAACCGCGCTCACAAGGGCCCTATCTCACGCCGCTGAAGCGGGAAGACACGCCAGAGCTGGAAGGCACCTATCAAGACCTGATCGGTTTTTTGGGCTTTGTGCCCAATACGGAACTCACCATGGCGCGCATGCCGCGCACGACCAAAGCGCTCATCGACTTTGTGCTTTCCATATACGGCAACTCTGAAGTCGGCCAGCAGCTTCTCATGCTGTGCGGCCTGCTCGCCAGCTCCAGCGCTGGCTGCATGTATTGCTCAACGCACAACGCCAACGCTGCCTCCGATTTGGGCGTCGATGCCCAGAAAATCGCAGCTGTGTGGGAGTTCGAAACGCATCCGATTTTCGATGATCGTGAGCGCGCTGCGCTCAACCTCGCTTTCAAAGCGTGCCAGACGCCAAGCGCCGTCGAGCCGGAAGATTTTGAACGCATGGCCCCCTATTTCAGCGAGACAGAGACGGCTGAAATTCTCATGGCCATGTGCCATTTCGGCATCTTCAATCGCTTCAATGATTCCATCGCAGCGACCATCGAGCCGACCCCGCTGGCCTTCTGCAAAGCCAATCTCCCAAGTGAGCATTGGCAGGCCGGCGCGCACGATGATTCGTCTGCGGGCTAATTGAGTGCTATCTGTATTTTAATGTGAGAGATAAGAGCAGGCGATATGCGATTGGACAGTCCTTTAAGCAACCATCTTAAATTCGCATCTGACAATGTGGCTGAGGTCCGCAGCCAGATTTCGCGGTATTTCACGCCGCACCAAATTCGCTTTCTCGACGGCAGCAATAAACTCAGCACGGTGCTGCGCCGCGTGCATGTGGGCCAACTGGCTGTCAACGTGCTGGAATATGGCGGCAACGTCATGATTGACCCCGGCGCGCTCGATGATTTTTATCTCATTCACATCAATGTCCGCGGCGAATGCGAACTCACGCATCCTGGCGGCCATATGACCATCAACTCCGGCCGGGCGGCAATTTGCGGACCCAGCCGCCCTTATCGCTTTTGGTGGCAACCCGATAGCCAAGTCGTCGCCATCCAAATCCCCAAGGACAGGCTTGCCGGCCAGGTCGCGCGGCTCACCGGGCAGACGGTCACCGACCTGGTTGATTTTGACCTTGGTATTGATCTGACTGGAGACCAAGGCCGCGCGCTTATGAACCTCGTGCGCTATATTTTAGATGATGCAGAAAACCCCAATGGCCTGACAGCCTATCGCCCGACAGCTTTGCCGCTCGAGCAAGCGCTGCTGAGCTCCCTCCTGCGCTTCCAGCCCGGCTCGCACCAAGAGGCGATTAGCTATAGCTATGACAGTGTCGCGCCAAGCTACGTACGCCGCGCTGAGCAGTTCATGGGCCAAAATCTGGGCCGCACCATTAAGATGACCGAGCTGGCAGATGTCGCCCAAGTGACCGAGCGCACACTCACCAACGGCTTTCAAAAGTTCCGCGGCACGTCGCCGGGTCGCTATTTCCAAAGCCTGCGCCTCACCCGCGTGCGTGAAGCGCTTGAAGCCGCCGCACCAGGCAATACCGTGTCCGACATCGCCTTTGACCTAGGCTTTACAAACCTCAGCAGCCTTTCCTCCGCCTACCGCCGCCGCTATGGCGAAACGCCCTCTGAGACACTGCGCAAATCCGCGCGGCTGCATTAGGGGAGTTTAGAAAGATGCGGACATTCAATCCCTAAATGAATTCATAGAA
>JBCCDR010000265.1:0-4228 GCA_039030675.1 Pseudomonadota bacterium
CCTTCAATTTCAATGGTGACGCCAGACTCATCATTACGCACCCAGCCGCTAAGGCCAAGGTCCTGCGCGAGGGTCCAAACGAAGGGGCGGAAACCAACACCCTGGACAGTACCACGCACCGCGATGCGTAGGCGCTGAGGGAGCGTGATATCCGCGCGCGTGGCCATTTATTCCGCCGCGATCTGTTGCTGCAAAGCAAGGCCCTTTAGCCAGGACAGCCAGCTTTGAATGCCTGGCGCGCCGGTTGCGGACGTTTGGATAACGTCGAGGCGCGGCTGCACCTTGCGCGCATTGGCAATCAAAAGGTCGACGTCAAAACTGAGATGTGGAAGCAGGTCCGTCTTGGTGACGATCATCAAGTCCGCACCAGCAAACATCTCCGGGTACTTCAGCGGCTTGTCTTCCCCTTCGGTCACAGACGCCAAGACCACCCGCCGTGTCTCGCCAAGATCAAAAGCGGCCGGACAAACGAGATTGCCAACATTCTCAATAAACAGCAAAGTGCCCGCTTCGGGCTTGAGATGATCCAGTGCATCGCCAACCATCTCCGCATCTAGATGGCAGCCCTTGCCAGTATTGATCTGAATGGCCGGCGCGCCCGTCTCTCGTATGCGCTCGGCGTCATTTGCCGTTTGCTGGTCCCCCTCGATGACAGCCGCAGGCACGTCTGCAATCGCTTTCAAGGTTTTAACCAGCAGCGTTGTTTTGCCAGAGCCGGGGCTCGACATCATATTGATTGCAACGATCTGGTCGCGGGCCAAGCGCTCCCGATTGTGCGCGGCCAGATGATCGTTCTTCGAGAGAATATCGCGCTCGATTTCAATGAGCCGCGCTTGGCTCTGTCCAGGCACATGGACGCCTGCCGCGCCCTTGCCATAGTGCAAGGCGCCATCTGGCCCATGGGCGTGCGTATGATCATGGGAATGGTGATGATCGTGATGATGGCCTCCTATTGTCCGGCCTTCGCCATCACAGCCACAAACGGTACACATATCAGACGACCTCCATAGATTTGATTTTCATGTCCTCACCAGCGGTAACGATGAGCTGGTGAGACCCGCATTTGGGGCAGCCTTCCCCGCGGCGGGCGATAGCGACGTCATTGTCGCAGGCAAAGCAGTGCGCCGTGCCAGGCGGGCTTAGAATTTCAAGGTTCGCGCCTTCCATCAACGTGCCGCGCGTGGCCGCATCAAAGCTGAATTCCATGGCGTGCGGATCCACATGGCTGAGCGCACCGATCTCCAGCGTCACCTTGGTCACCCGGGCAAAGGCCTGACGCCCGGCTTCCGCCTCGATGGCTGTGACCATGCCTTCGGCAAGCGACATCTCATGCATTGGCCACCTCCATAACCACCTCACACGGTGCGCATGGGTCAAAGGCAGCCACCAGCCAATTGGCCGCGTCTGGGCCAGGGGCTTCCAGCTGAGCAGCCGCGCTTGCAGCGGGGCCATTGTCGGCAAAATTCCAGTCCGTTGGTGCCATAGCCGACCAGCCGTTAATTCGGCCCGCGTCCAAAGTCAGGGTGTGGCGCAAGCGGCCCCGCGCTGTCATCACAACGCCCGTGCCACGGCCAGATAGATCATCTGCGGCTTCAACTGGGCTGCCGCCTTCCAGCAGGTCTTTTGCTTCGTGCAAACGGGCGACGAGGCTGGCAGCATGATCAAGCTGGGCTTCAAACCACGGCGCGAGATTTGCCGCGCGCTGCGGGCCGTCCAGCAATGTGCGCGGGGTTTCTTCAAAACAGACCGACTGCCCAGGCTCAATGACTAGACTTTTTTCATCCAACGCTGCTCCAGCATGGGAGCGGAGTTTAAACTGGGCGGCGCTGGCGATGACAGCTTCACCCAAGGGTCTGATCGCTCGAAAAGCTTGACTGAGGCGGTCAATGGCCGTGGAAAGAGCCGGCGCATCGATCTCTAATGGGCTTCCGCCAATGCACGCCCACGGTCCTTTAAAGACAGCCTTGGACAGCGCATCATTGGCCAGGCGCGCATTCTGCACGGCCGCAACCGGCACCTCTGTTTTTAACAAACGTGCCCAGCTGAGGGCGGCCCGCCACACCGCGCAGAAAACGGCTTCCCCAAGCACCACAATGTCACGCGCCGCGACTTGGCCGCGCGGCAGCGTGATCCCAGCGATATCTTCAGCAGCGCGCAGGACTGCCACTTGATGCGCGCGTGGGCACACGGCAAACAAAAGACCCGCAAGCGCTGCGGCCTCATCCACAGGCTTTGTTAGCCCGATACGCAGCACATCCTCTGGCCCCGTCCGCCGCACAAACGCGTGGTCGGGCCCAAAATGAAGCTGATAACGACGGACATTGGCTGCGGTCATGGCGGTTTAAACGGCGCGGCGCCGACCTCCCAAGATAGACCGACGCGATTGCTTCTGCCGCGCCTTTTCCAATTCCTCCGCATCCGGCGCGAACAGGCCATCAATGGCTTCACGCGCTACATCCACTGCACTGGCCTGGTCCGCAAAATCTTCCATGGGAGAAAACAGCGAGCACGTCTCAACCAAACCGACCCCATGCATCTGCCCGAGAACAAAGGAAAATGTGCCGAAGGGGAAAGCATAGCTGGCTTTGGAGCCAAGAGCGCCCGGTTTAGACTGCCGTACGGGTCCAGGCAGCAAGACAAGGTTCATGCACCATGGGGTGATGATAACCCCAACCCCATCTTCGCCGTATTCGCGAAAGCCAACCGCTTCAATACCCAGCGCGCCGTTGTGAATGGGCAGGCCCACCATGTCCTTTTCAGCGGCCTCATAAGCGCCGACCAAAGCAGCGACGCGGCTATCTAATGATGCCGGGCGGGGCGCTGTGCTCACCGCGGCTGCCTTCTCTTTGACCATGAATTTTGACTGCGGCGCATCGCATTGCGGGCAACGCCACTGCTCGGGAAGCGCTTTAAAAGCTGTGCCGGGGTCAATATCCTGGCTGTCATCGCCCTCTGCCGGGTCATAGACCCACCAGCAGATTCCGCATTCTAGGATGTCACCATCCCCAAGTGCGCCATCGACGGACCGCTCGAAGATGAGGCTCATATTTGATACGCCCCGCGGATTTCATTGAGGCGCTCTGCGCTGTCCTCAAAGTCCTCCTGCGATGCAAGCACCGCATTGGGCACATCGCCGACTTCCAGCGTGTCGAGGATGACAGCGCCAAGACCGTTGAGGAATTGAACGGCCCAGACATTGCGCAGCGCCGTCATAATGACGCGGGCACTGCCATAGCCGCCGGATGAGGCGCGCACGCCGGATTCGCCGAGGACTTTGGCAAGATAGCTGGTGTCCGCCTCCGTCATGGGAAAGAGCGTGAAATTGACGACATGATTTGGCGTGCCAGGTCGCCACGCTTGTGCCTTTGCCCGCACTTCAGAAAGAACGCCCATAACATTCATGGCGCCGCGCGGCGGGGTGAGCATATCAATATTGATGTCGCTGCGCGGACGCGTCATTGCAAGCTCGCGCACAGCATAAGGCACGTCGGCCACTTCCACCCATTGGCTGCGCAGAACCCCGTTCGCATCTTCCGCCCGGCCAAGCCACACGCCGGGCAGGACCGTTTCTGAGATTTGTACGTCACCCTCCTCGGCTGTGCCCGGGGCGATGACGACGGAGACTTCTCCACTGCCAAGCGCGTCATACAAAACAGTGCGTTCATCATCGCTTAAATGGTCGAGCCGGCGGCGCCAGGCTTTGCCATGCTGTGCAGCCGCGTTCAGGGCGTTGAAGATTTTTTCAAGCATGTCCAGGACAGCCGGGCTTGTCGTCTCTGGAACTGTTAAATCCCCCGGCACATGCATGCTGTTGCCGGTTGGCATACCCAGCAGGTTTGCGAGTGGATCGGCAGAGCTTTGGGCGCCCAAGCCGTCCTCACCTTCAAAAGGCGCCAGCACGCCTTGAGGGGCTTCATCGTCCCACTTGAGCGGGTTTTTACGCATGTCGGTCATGGAGCGTTCCTTCATTGGTGCGAGGAGAATAGTGGGCTATGCAGCCGCTTGTGCTTTGCTGAAAATGCCAGGCAGCTTTTGTTCATAGACCGCCCAGTCCTGAATTTTTGGGATCGTGTCGAGATGGCGTGTGCCCGCAAAAAACGCGACGGAGGGCAGCACCATCACGCCGCAGCGATGCTTTAAATCCTGCTCATCGGCGCGATTGATGATGGCAAGGCGGAGTTTATCGGGATGCTGGCGCTTAAGCTCGCGCAGCACGACGGCCACATCG
>JBCCDR010000266.1:0-4225 GCA_039030675.1 Pseudomonadota bacterium
CCATCTTGGAATTGGTCGCCGCGCCGCTTTGCAGAAACGACCGTGCAAGCGCGTTAGAGCGCGCTGAAAACTCATCCCAAGTGCGCACGCGCCCGGGATGAATCAGCGCCTCTCGATCCCCCGGAACCTGGGTGGATACTGCGTCAAAGATATCGCCGAAACTCCATGGCATTCCAGGTCTCCCTTTGTATGAGTGCCAAATAGCTTGGCAGAGGATGCGCGCCTAGCTCCTGCCTTTGAGGGGCGCGTGATTGTGGCTTAGAACTGCGCTGAGGGTTTGCCGTCTTCGTTGTAGACGGTCGCTTCATTGGAAACAGCGAACTTGCGCGCCTGCGACCATAAAACCGTATAGCTGCCCATGTGCTGCAGCATCCCGATATATTCCGGTCCAGCGAAATGCGCACTGAGATGCTCTTCGCTTTCCCACTCCTCAAACACGTTGATGCGCTTGGGATTGTTCATATCTGCGCTCCAGTCATAGCGGAGACATCCGGGCTGTTCCAGGGCGCCGTCAATCCACTTCTGCGCCGTCTTAAGGGCCTCATCACGTGTTTCAGGCGCCACATCAACCTGGGCTGCAATAATGATTTTCACGGGCGTTTACCTCTCTGCAAAAAGCTGTAGGCATGTTGCCTCACATAGTCCGTTGCTATGCGCGACGCTTATTTTAACTAGGGCAGCACCGGCATGAAAAAACCGCCAGTGGGCGCATTCTTTCTGAAACGCTTTTTGAGCGTCATTCCGCCCAGTACTGTTCTCGCAGCACCCGCTTCATGAGCTTGCCGCTGGGCAGTCGTGGCAGCTCTGCAACGAAATCCACACTGCGCGGGCACTTCAGGTGCGCAATGCGCTCTCTGGCATAGTCAATGATGTCGCTTGCAAGCGCGTCACTTGCCAGTTGAGGCTCTTTGAGCTCAACGACAGCTTTCACCTCTTCGCCAAAGTCTGCATTGGGGATGCCGATCACAGCCACATCAGCAATATCTGGATGCACTGCCAAACACGCTTCGACTTCCTGGGGATATATATTCACGCCGCCAGAGATAATCATGTGGCTCTTGCGATCGGTGAGATAGAGGTAACCGTCCTCGTCTAAATACCCAATGTCGCCGAGCGTCGACCAGCCTTTGGGGTGAAACGCTTCCCGCGTCTTCTCGGGCGCATTGTGATATTCAAATGGCGCGCCGCCCTCAAAGTAAACGAGTCCATGCTCACCAGCGGGACGTTCTTCCCCAGTCTCAAGGTCCAAGATGTGGATGGGGCCTAGGACGGGTTTGCCGACGCTGCCTTTGTGGCTGTGCCATTCCTCCGGCGTTATTTTGCAAAAGCCGTTGCCCTCAGAGCCTGCATAATACTCGTAGATCACCGGCCCCCACCAGGCAAGCATCTCCTCTTTTACAGGGATCGGGCAGGGCGCTGCCGCGTGAATGGCAAATTGCATGGAGGAGACGTCATAGCGCTGCTTGGTTTCGTTCTCTAGCGCAAGCATCCGGACAAAATGCGTGGGCACAAACATGCCGTGATTGATGGCGTATCGGTCAATCAGCGCCAGTGCCTGCTCGGGGTCATAGGCCTCCATAATAACGGCCGTCCCGCCTTGGCGAATGGCTGACATCGCATAGTTCATCGGCGCTGAGTGATAGAGCGGACCTGGCCCTAAGAACCGCACGTCGGGGCCGAATTTGTAATAGTCTCGCGTGAGTTTATCGACCGTCGACAGCGTTCCAATGGGGTTATGGATTAAAGGCCGTTTGATGCCCTTTGGGTATCCTGTCGTGCCCGATGAATAGAGCATCGGCGCGCCTTCGCTTTCATCTGCCACCGGATACGTCGGCATTGCCTCCAAAGCCGCATTCAAGTCCTTAAAGCCCTGTACAGCGCCCGATGCAAACAAAACGGGGTTCCCCGTCGCGAGTTGAGAAACGCTGGAGGCCAGGTCTGCCAGTGCTTGAGAGGATAAGAACACTTTCGCGCCGCAATGATTGAGCACATAAGCCGCTTCAGCCGGCTTTAGATGCCAATTGATGGGCGTGTAATATAGCCCGGAGCGCTGCGCCGCCCAGGTCACGGCTAAATACAGCGCGCTGTTCTCCATCATCAAGGCAATGACGTCTCCGCGCGCGCAGCCTTGCTGGCGCAGGAGATGAGCGATTTGGTTAGAAAGCGCATCCAGCGCTGCAAACGTTGTGACCGCGCCGCTGGTGCCCATAATGATGGCCGGCTTGTCCGGCGTTTTGGCTGCATGGTGGCACAGATGCAGCAGCGGCGTTTCTTGCGTCATCGGTCTTTTCATGGCGCAGCGGCGCCGCACCTATCCATCTTTAGCGTTCGCACGCTCATAAACTCTCCATATCTTGGTAAGCAAAACCGCATGTGTAGGAAACCTGCCATATGTCAATGACGCTCTATCACGTTCCTGGATCTCGGTCGGTGAGAACGCTCTGGCTGCTGCGAGAGATGGGCGCCACCTTTGATGTGCATGAACTCAAACTCTCCCTGGAATCCTTGCGTGACCCGGCATATCTGGCGATCAGCCCGCTGGGACGGGTGCCTTGCCTGAAGGATGGGGATGAGATCATCTTTGAGTCCGGCGCGCTGACGCAATACTTGTGTGAGAAATACAATCATCCCCTCATGCGCGCGCCTGGCGACCCAGAACGTGGCCAATGGCTGCAGTGGCTGCATTATGCGGAAACCATGGCGGTTCACGCCGCCTCGCTGGTCCAGCAGGTTGTCTTCATTCCTAAAGAGGATCGATCAAAAGCAGTCAGCGACGTGGAAAAACGGCGGCTCGGGCAGGCCTTGAGCGTGCTCAATAAGCATTTGGAAGGACAAGACTATGTCCTGAAAAGCGGGTTTAGCGCGGTGGACACCAATGTCGGCTATTCTGTCCAGCTGGCCAAAGGTTTCATTCCCATCGATAATTGGGAAAACCTCGTCGCTTACCGCGAAAGGGTGATCGGCAGGCCAGCGGCGCAGGAGAGTCTGCCGGAGAATATGCGCTCCTAGTGCAGGCGGAATTCCCCGCTGACACTGCGCAGCTCTTGCGGCTCAATCATCTGCCGTGTGGCAACGGTGACCTTATGCAATTGCCCATCGATATTCTTTTCCCAAAAGGTCAAAAACTTGTTGAGCCTCGGGAACTTGGGCGCCAAATCCAAGGTCTGCCAAATAAAGGACTGCAAAACGCCAGGGTGGTCCGGCAAGCGATAGAGGATATCGATCGTCGCCATCCGATACCCTAAGAGCCGCAGCTCCATCTCCGATCGATTGTCGTGGTTTGAAACGCTTTGCATTGACACATCCTTTCCTGAAATTGGCCGAACAGGTCCTCTTCTTCTGGTCTATTTCCCTCAGGACATCAGGATGCTGGCAAATCATTTCTTTTGTGTAAAGGTCTGATTTTATTGTATTTTTAGCACTCGTCGGAGCTGAGTGCTAATAACCCAGCGCACCGGCGCACATACATAAGCAGTGAAAATGCAGCCAAGCATGGTTCCCCTTTGCTGTGGTTTTATTAACCATGTTGGCGATACAGTTGGCGCTGTCGGGCGAAAGGCTAGGGGTCTCATTTTCATGCAGTATGTGCGATTAGCGCAGCCGGCGCCGCGTCTGCGCGCTCTGGGAGTATTGATTTTCATCAGCCTGCTGGCTGCCTGCGCATCAAGCGCCCCAACACAAAATGATGGCGCCGCACGCACGCAGCTGACGATTCTAGAAGCGATTGCGCCAGTGGACGCGCCCGTGGAAGAGTCCTTGCCCCTCAGCGTTGTTGCCATCAAAGAAGGCAGCGGCGCGCCTCAGACCTGGGTGGCGGGCCGCGGGAAAGTCCCGCCGCAAGCAGCCAGCCGGCCCATGCGCGTAGCCTCCATATCAAAGCTCGCCGTCGCTATCGTTGCCATGTCGCTGGTAGAAGAAGGTACGCTGGATTTAGACCAGGATATCTCCGAGATTTTAGGTTGGACGCTCAGGCATAAGCTGCATCCTGATGTCGCCATTACGGCGCGCATGCTGCTCAGCCATCAGTCTGGTTTGAGCGATGGCGCGGACTATCAAATCGCCTTGCCAGCAACGCTGCAGCAGCTCATGTCGGATGAACGCTTTTATGAGCTGCCTTATGCGCCGGGCACATACTTCAAATATGCCAACATCAATTATGGCGTGCTTGGCACAGTCATGGAGGCCGTGTCCGGGGAGCGCGCCATTTGGATCGCCGAGGCCGCCG
>JBCCDR010000267.1:0-4179 GCA_039030675.1 Pseudomonadota bacterium
CCTGAAAAAACGCGTAGGCGTATGACCGCACCACTCGTTCTAAACGCGGACGACATTACAGCGCGTTTAAAGCGCGTGGATGCGGTAGCGGCGGTACGCAATGGTTTTATCGCCTATTCGCAAGGCAAAGCCGTCATCCCCGCACCGGGCGAGCTCAACTTCAGCGACCCGCCTGGCGATGCCCACATCAAATATGGACGCCTTGAAGGCGGCGACCATTACGTCGTGAAGATAGCCTCAGGGTTTCCAGAAAATATGCGGCGCTTTCAAGTGCCCACGTCTCAAGGGCTGATGCTGTTGTTTGATGCGAATACGGGCGCACCGCGCGCCGTTTTGTTTGATGAAGGGCTGCTAACACGGGCGCGCACAGCCATTGCGGGCGCACTGGCCACAGAGGTGCTCGCCCCAAGCCAGATTGACTGCATCGGCGTACTTGGCTCGGGCGTACAGGCCCGTCTGCAGCTGGAATACGTGAAGGACGTGACACTTTGCCGGACAGTAAAGCTCTGGTCGCCCGATCCAAGACGGCGACAAGACTGCGCCGCGGACTTGGCAAAAACTGGTTTTGACGCAACTGCCGTCTCAACACCTGCTGAGGTCGCCAAAGGCAGTCAGCTAATCATCACGACGACGCGATCAGAAAGTCCTTTGCTGTCTGCTGCGGATGTTGAGCCAGGGACCCATGTTACCGCCGTCGGGTCCGATACAACTGCCAAGACCGAACTGGCCTCCGACCTTCTCGGCAAGGCGGACTTCGTGGTTGCCGACAGCAAAAGCCAGTGCCAAACGCGTGGCGAGATATCTCATGCCTTACGCGCGGGGGCGATCAACAATGATGATGTCATCGAACTCGGCGCTGTACTGGGCGGTATGGCCGAGGCCCGCAGCGCGGATCATCAAATTACAATTGCTGACTTAACGGGCGTGGCGGTGCAAGATCTAGCAATAGCTGAGGCTGTTTTTCAGGCTGATCATCCGCGCTAGGGACAAGCGTGGCGGTATCGGCATGGCCCAAAGCAGACCAATCTGCTGGGCTTATCAGCGCCATGGGAATGGTGACGTTGTAGATATCCCTGGCAACGATTGCGCCAATCAGCAAGATCGGGTCCGACTGACACAAGAGTATGGCTGATGGGGCTGCACCAGCCCTTACCAGCTCTAAAAGCGCGCTGGACGCCGAGGACGAGCCACGCGCCGCTGGCATTGCAAGGATAGAACCGCCGATACGCGCTCCTTTGTTTGGGTGAAACGCATCACAAATGGTTGCCGTTTTTAGATCGACTCCGCCCCAAAAGCTGAGCGGTGCGCCAAGCTTAAGAAGCGAGCCATATGCTTGCCCGCTTAGCAAACTCCGGCATTGGATCCTCATGTGCCCTCGCAGCCGGTCTCCACGCAGGCCTCCAAACCGGCGAGCCGCACTTCTAGCCCCAAATTGGCGGGGCCATAATGCGCCCATTTCACGGAATTCGTCATCACGCGCCTAGCGCCTTTCTTGAACGCCGGAACAATGTAGGTACAGGTGTCGGTCACGAACTGGACGCCAAAATTAACCAGCGTCTGATACGCTGTGCCCGTCTGAAGCTGGGCCAGCGTCTCACGCGAGACGGACACGAAGAATTCTACGTCAGCCCGCTTCGTTTCTCCCGAAAGCAGCTGCGCAAGCTGTTCGCATTCCGCCAGCGAAAAATGCGGCGCACCGAGACAGATAGCATCGATCTCCTCACCGGTGTCAGCGGTGTTAAGACCTTCCCAAATTTCCAAAAGCTGGGCCTCTCGCACGGTGATTGCGCGACATGCCCTTGGATTGTCTTGACAAGCAATTTCCAAGTCAGGTGCTTCAGGGGTGATCCCAACGCCATGAAACATGGCCAGACCGCCCGCGGACGCCGCTGCAGCGCCAAGCGATTTAAGATCATCTTCTGTTGCGTCGGCAGGCAATCCGAGCAATGCCGGAATATGCCCATCCGATTGAGAACCAACGCAATAGCCCACCAGTCCAAAGTAAATGTCGCGCGGCAAGCAAGTTGAGGGTGAAGGCAATTCAATAATAAGCGTTGCTGCCCTATTGCGCGCTACGTGAAGCCCCAACTCTGGCGTTCGTCCCGTCAAGGCTGCACAGATATCCGCAAAATCACCATATCTGTCTGTCCGCGCGCCTAGGACCGAATTGGCAAAGACAATTGCGTTAGATTCAGCCCAGACGACATGATCGCCGACGGAGGGGCGGACCATTCTCTGATAGGGTGCGCACGTCATTGTGGGCACACAGCCAAGCTCCACATAGCGCTGCGTTAAAGCCTTTTGCTTTTCCACCCGATCATCATCACCGTAAAGCGCTGGTTGGTGCACGTCGAGAATGGCGGCGTTTAGCGTTGTGGGCACGCGGACTCGACCACCCAAGCGGTTCAAATGGGAGACAAAATCCAAACTAGACAGCCCATGATACATGCAGGCATCCACATGTGCTCCGGATATAGAGATGAACCGTTCTGCGCCCAAGGCTTCGCCATACGCCTTCTGCCACTGAAAAGCCTGCGCAGCAGCGGCGCCAAGACCGCCTGCTTCAATGTCGCAGTCGATTGGCTCAAGATGCATCAGCGCGCTCTTTCACAAACCGGCTGTAGACTAATGTGGCTGCAGCCAAATCCTCCAGCGCCATTCCAACGGATTTAAACAGGGTGATCTCTTCATCACGGCGCACATAGCCACTACGAAGGCCCGCAAGGTCAGTGACGATGTCTTCTTCAGTGAGTGCGCCAGCCTCAATCGCCTGCATGAGGTCTCCGGCTTCTGAAAGCGCGCCATCAAGCGTATCAACAAAGACCGTTGCTGCTTTGAAAACAGGTGGGTCAGCTTCTGCCATGTCTGGCCGAAAGGCGCCGATGAGATCGAGATGCGTACCGGGTCGGATCATATCTGCGGACAGAAACGCCTCGGACGCACTTGTCACGCAGCTAATAATATCCGCTGCGGCCGCCGCCGCCTTTAGATCATCAGCACGCCTGACATGCGGGAAAAATGGGCGCACCGCTTCTACAGCTTGGTCTACTTTGTCAGGTGAGCGCCCCCATATGGTGATTTGCTTAAGATCACGGATAGCCGCATAGGCTTCAGCCACCAAAGGGCACAGTGTTCCCGTCCCGATGATCAGCAAAGACTTACTATCCTGGTGCGCCAATATGTCGGCCGCCAAACCAGAGGCCGCCGCTGTACGCCGCGCCGTCAGGACCGCGCCGTCTAACATGGCTACTGGCCTGCCACTGACGGCGTCCATTAGAAGATAAGTGGCCATGACGGCCGGGCGACGTTCAGTATCCACGTGGGTCAGTTTCACGCCGATATGACTGTCTGTTTCCCATGCTGGCATGATGAGAAGCGACGCATCATTCGTTAATGCGTAGGCTTGGCGCGCAGGGGAAACACATTTGCTCTGTAGTTGCTCGCCTATGGCGTCCATAAGGTCTTGCATTGGCGTTAGGCGCGCGACCGTTTGGGCGTCAATAACGTCCATAGTAAACCCTACTGACGTGTATTTTGGGCAGCCTCGCGCCCGCAACTACCGGGGTAATACCAGATCGGTGAACTATAGGCCCGCTCACGAATGGTCCGTGGGACCGACTCAGGTAATTTAATACCGTAGCGCTCTGCATCCAGCGTTGACCATCGCGGTGTTTCAGCTTCAAGGACGCGCACATAATAGAAAGCAGGCAGGTATTGCAGGAACTCTGGATCCTTCCAGTGCAGCAAAAGACGATCTGCGCCGTGGCCTGGATCGGTTCGCGCAACTTTAAAGATTAGCTCTTTGGTCTCGCCATCGGCGCTGCGCCAACCCTTAATAACCTCAACCACCTCAATCGGGGCGCTTTCTTCATCTCGTGCTGCCTCGATGAAAAAGCCTAGGTCTCTGGCGTTACAGTTAACGGATAGCACACTGCCCATTGGCACGCCTTGCCGATAGGCCGTTTGTGTCCAGTCGGCCTTTTCCAACAAACCCGCTCGCAAACCATATCCAGCAAAGAAGCGCAGGCGAATGCGCGGACCCGTTGTGGCATAGACTTCCCGCCGTTTCATGGCGGCAAACAGGGCCTCGCGTGTATTTCCTTCGGCCCAAACGGCAGCCAACCCTGATGCGCTGAGCGACCATCCGTGCCAACCACTTTGCTTGATACGGTCCGGCCC
>JBCCDR010000268.1:0-4178 GCA_039030675.1 Pseudomonadota bacterium
GCCCTGGAAACCATGGCTTAGACCATGGCTTAGCGCCAAGCAAAACTGGCGGTTTCCTTTAAGGCGGCGAGCCTCTAGAAACCGCATATGCAGGCAGCGGCTCCCAACCATACTGACTTTGACGCCATCATCTTTGATTGTGATGGCGTGCTTGTGGATTCTGAGATTGCCGGGCTTGATGAGTCAGCGGCGTATCTCGAACGCCATGGCCTCGCGTGGACGAAGGCAGAGCTTATCGAGCGCTTTTCCGGCTTGCGCGATGACCAGTTTTTCGCTTTGCTGACCGACGCCTATCGCGAGGTCCATGGCACAAATCCAACCGAGGAATTTTTCACCGGCCTGTATGACCAGCGCCGCCTCAGCGGAATGCCCCTTGAGGCCATGCTAGGGGCGCTCGATGTCATCAAAGGCCTCAAGCAGCGCCTGGCCGTTGCGTCCTCCTCGCGCACAGACCGGCTGGAGACCAAGCTGAAAACAACCGGGCTTTGGCCCCTCTTTGCACCCCATGTCTATTCCGCGGATCTGGTCGATCATGGCAAGCCAGCGCCGGACATTTATCTTTATGCCGCTGAAAAACTCGGGATAAACCCAGCGCGCTGCTTGGTGGTCGAAGATAGCGTCAATGGCGTTCAATCCGGCCTCCGTGCCGGCATGACTGTTTGGGGCTTTACCGGCGGCGGGCATTGCTTTGACGGCCATGGCGAACGATTGCTTGCAGCCGGCGCTGATTGGGTTGCCGCTGATTTTAGAGCCTTTAAGGCGCGGCTCCAGTCTGCCGGACAGGCGTGAAAGCGCGCGCTGGGTCGTAGTGACGCGAAAAAAAAATGCGTCAATCTGTAAGACTTCACGCCTCACACCCGTCTCTTCTTGTGACAGCTTAAGTCAAAGGAGATGCGAAAATGACTGACGTGACCTCATGTACCTGCGCGAATTGCGGGCCAACGTGCGACTGCGCGCAAGCCGAGCCAAACGACACGCAATGCTGCTGCGGTGAGACCTGCACGTGCGAGACTTGCACCTGCGGTCCAAGTTGTGGGTGCCCAGGCGCCGAGAAATAGAGTATTGTGCTCACATGACTGAAGCAGATGTCAGATCACGCGTTGAAACAGCGCTGCGCGCCCATGGGCGGGACCTGAAGCGTTTCGTCCAAGGGCAAGCGCACCCCTCTGACGTAGATGACATTCTGCAAATCGCCGCGCTGCGCGCGGTTGAAAACGCCAATGGCCTGCAAGACCCAGACAGGGTCTTGCCTTGGCTATACCGCATCCACCGCAATGTGGTGACTGATATGGGCCGTCGCTCAGCAAGCGAGCAACGCCTCAAAGAGGCGTTCGCCGCCCAGCCAGCGGAGGCCCAAAGAGATGAGGACGCCATCTGCGGCTGCAGCGTTGCCCAAGCACGTCAGCTTAAGCGGCAACACGCCTCCATCCTTGATCTCGTGGACATCGGAGACGCCTCCCTCAAAGAAGCCGCCCGCATCCTCGGCATAACCGTCAACGCCGCAACCGTCCGCCTGCACAGAGCGCGCGCCGCCTTAAAACAACGCCTGTTAGAGCATTGCGGCATCACCACCATGCGTGAATGCATTGACTGCAGGTGCACTTCTGAGGGCTGCTGTTAGGATCCTCGGTTTACCCAGTCAAAAATAGCGGAAATCTTAACTCGGCGACGCATCCAGGACCTGCGCGAAGAGCGGGCTGAAGTGGATGTTGAGGGCTTGCCAGCTTTTGGCGGTGTCGTCCCAGACGCACATGGCCGAGAGGTGGCCTGGGCGCTGACGGAAACCTGCGTCTGTGGGCTTGCCGCGCAGATTGTAAGTGCCGTGGATGACGCCGCTGAGGCCGTCTGTTGTTTTGTGGACGTCAATGTTCAAACTGACGATAGCCAGCGTGCATTTTGACCATAAGCCGCCATCGTGGAACGCGCGGTGATCTGCCAGGCCCGTCTTATCGAGCGGATAGGGCAAATCATCGACGACGAACGTGCCTTTGGGATGACAGAAATCCAGCAAGGCGGCGCTTGTTGCGCCCTTCTCGCCGATCTCTCCGGCCAATAATGGCGCAAAGGCCGTGCGGAAGGCAGTTTCTAAGCTTTGAGTATCCATGGGCATTAGCTCCTTTCGCGCGGCTAGGCTGGCGAGATGCGTGTGACGTGACCGACAATGGGGCTTTGGTGCCAAAGCAGCAGCTTCCACCCATCACTGCCCTTGCGCCAGCCTTGGCTGAACATCATCGGGCGGATGCGGTACCCAGCATCGACGGGTTTGCCGCGGAAGGTGGCATAGCCAACCACAGAGCCAACGCCGGCATATTGCGTGAAGCGCAGATCGCGCGGGACCCAGCCAAAGCCCTGCCAGTTATCCGGGCCATGAAAGCTAATATGATCTTGAAAGGCCGCTTTATCGCCGCCAAAGGGCAAATCCTCATCTAAGATGGCAGCCTCAGGCAGGATAGCCCCAAAAAAAGCCTCCAAATCCCCCTGTGCGAGCGCAGCACGCAGCGCCTCAAAGGCTTGTGCTAAGGTTCCAGCGTCCATCAAAGACCCTCCATGTGGCTTGAGCGATACAAAATTGTATGCAAAGTTACATGCCACTTTGCAATACTAAAGGAAGGAAAACACCGTCTATGACCGTCAAATGCGCTTATGTTGACCTGCCAGAAGGCCAAATTCACTACCGTCATGCGCCTGGCGACGGGCTGCCTGTCGTCTATTTTCACCAAACAGCGAGCTCAAGCAAGATGTGGCTGAAGGTGATTGAGCGTTTGGCGGGCAAAGGGCCGCATTATGCTTTTGACACACCGGGCTTTGGCGGCAGCTTCGACCCGGAGGGCGCGCCGACATTGTCTGATTATGTGGACTGGTTTGTGGCCGCCATGAAAGCATGCGGCATTGAAAAGGCCCATATCGTGGGGCACCACACAGGCGCCTGTATTGGATGCGAAATGGCGGCGCGCTACCCTGAGATGGCGCAAACGGTGACGCTTGCCGGACCGGTTCCCTTGACAGCGGACGAGCGCCTGGAATTTTCTAAACATTTTGGCACACCTTTCACGCCGACGGTAACAGGCGGCTATCTGATGGACAATTGGCACTATCTCGACCGCCTTGGCGCGCATCATGATGTCGATCTTTTCCACCGGGAAATGTGGGACATGCTGCGCGCGTGGCAGGGCCGCGTGAAAAGCTATGGCGCGGTTTGGGACCAAGACTTCACGCAGTATTACAAGGACATCAAAGCCCCTCTTCTCATCATGTGCGCGCAAGACGATGTGCTCTGGCCATTCTTTGAGCGCTCAAAAGAGCTGCGGCCCGATGCAAAAGCCGTGGTGCCCACCGGCGCTAATTTTGAGCCCGACCTTGACCCGGATACCGTCGCCAACGCCATTGCAGAGCATATAAGCTAAGCGCCTGTTTTTACACGCGCCTTTCCCTGCGGCGCGCTGCTGCCTTCAGGGAAAGCGCTTGGCTCCAGTATCTTGCGGTTCAAGACGACCTGCGTCGCTTGATCGTATAGGCCGGTCAGTCGCTCCATAGTTTGCGCAGACTGCATGAGCGCGCCCTCAATGCTGGTCTGCTCCGACACAATATCCAGAAGCAGCTGATCGCGCAGCGTGGCATATTCCTGCGTCATGTCCTCCCCCTCTTGCGTCAACATATAGCCAGCCTCGCGCTTTGAGTTTCCAACCACGCGCTCGACCAAGCCATGTCGTTCTAGCTTTTTAAGCGAATACTGGATCGACGAGACGTCGTTTCGGTTCAAAAAGAGCAGGATTTCAGAGAGATTCTGCGCGCCGCCGCGCATACGAATGGAATGCAAGATCCAAATATCCTGATGCGCTAAGGCAGCATCAGAAACTGCCTTGTTTAAGAACACCGTCCAGCGGGAAAAGGCTTCAAGCGTGCTGATCATCGCAAGCTCCGTACGGGTCAGCACATCAGCCATCTCCGACCGCGTCATATAACTATCGCCCATAAAACCTACTCCCCATTTCTTTTTAGAGTTTGGTCACAGCTTGCCCCGCAGACCCGGCAATAACGCGGCACGGAAACGCCTGAAGATCAGACTGCACGAAAACACTTATGCAGTTTTACATGTAAAATACCAAAGTCAACGTCAGTTTTATGCACCAAATTTGCATTGATCTTTTTTCGTTGACATTTATCAACCTGAATTGCCC
>JBCCDR010000269.1:0-4174 GCA_039030675.1 Pseudomonadota bacterium
CCGCGGCCAGGACAGCATCACTAAAGGCATCACCGCCAGGCATTGGCATGACACTCACAGGACCGGCTGACCCGCGCGCATCAGAGACATCGCCCAGCCATGTTTCGCTGCCCTCGAAGTATTGGACCAGATCGTCCCACCCCCATCCAGGCAGGCCCCAGTCATTCAGGTCGCCCGGCGTGGGGCGATGGTGAATCATGGCATTGATGGCGCCAGACCCACCAACCAATTTCCCGTGCGGCGCGAAATAGACTTTGCCGTCCACATGCTGTTGCGGCGCGGTCATGTCTTTAAACACCAAATCACTGCCAAGCAGTGCAAACCAACGCGCGGGATTATCAATGCCGGGCTCTGTTGACACGCTGCCGGCTTCTAAAACGCCCACCTTGTGGCCACTGTCCTCGCTTAGACGCGCCGCAAGCGCTGCACCGGCGGTCCCAGCCCCAATGATGAGCGTATCGAACTGACGTGTCTCTGGCGCTTTGCCGGCGGCCAGTGTCGACAGCCACACAAGACCGGCAAGGGTGCTACGCCGGGTAAGAGCAGACATGGGTCGTCTCCTTAGCCAAAGACGTCATAGTCAAACAGCTCTGGCATGTAGGTGCGGCAGCGCTCGAGCAAATGCGTTGGCAATTCACCTGCATTGGCGAGCTTCTGCCCATTGGCCTGCCACAGGGCAAAGCCGGGCTGGTCTTTCATGCCCATCCAACGCGGAAAGGGATTTGTGACAGTGGAATGCTGTTTGCCCAGCAGGCTTTTCTTAGCCGGATTGACCAGATCTTCCAGCTGGACTTCATAAGTCCGCGCTTCAGACCACGGATAGCCAAAGCGCGCTGCATAGGGCCTGTCGATCGTGATCCAGGCCAGTTTTTTGCCGAACGTCCACATGCCCGGGTCAAGCGGCACGGCAGTATCCCAGGTGCCTGCGCGCATCTTAGTGCCTTTGACGCTGTAGTCGTAGACAGACCCTTTAAACACATTAGGCTCTGGCGTGACCACTTTGCCAGTCAGCGGGTTGGTCCAATCACGCAGCAGCTCATGGCGCTCGCGGTCTTCCATATAGCTGATGGAGTGGTGGCGGCTGAAATAAGAGCCATCGTCCTGCTGCGTGAAGCGCATGGCGTTGATGCCGTTGAAATGCACCATCGGAAATGGCCGCTGGCCAGGCGCCACCGCGTAAATCGAGCCGTGGAACCAATAGAGCACGTCTCCCCCACCCTCATGACCCAGCACGCGGATAAGCTGTTTCAGCGCGCCTTCCTTGCTGGTCACATCAACCGGATGCGGGATTTTTTGCTCAGCGCCACGTGCTGGCAAAGCGCTCAAACCTGCGGCGGCGGACCCGAGTGCGCCAGCCATAAACCGTCTACGTGAGGGCATCAAAGACATGGTCGGCCTTTCTATTTCAGGACGCGGCTAAGCGCTGCGTGCCACACGGATGCCGAAAGTGCGGAAACCAGCAGCAGGCGCATCACGGCCCCTAAAGGCAGGGACCAGGCGGGTCGGGCGCGTCTCCCAACTGCCGCCGCGCACGGTCCGGCGTTCGCATTCGCCCTCCACCTCAACTGAGGACCCATCAGACGGGGCGTCTCCTGGATAGGGCAGTACATAGCAGTCCTGCGTCCATTCCCACACGTTGCCCAAAATGTCATAGAGGCCCAGAGCATTGGGCTTCATGCTGGCCACGGGGGATTCGGCGGGGTGGCCGTCATCGCAGGCTGCTTCCGGCCAAGGCGCGTCCGGCAAGCCTTGGCGGCCTTGCGCGTCAAACATGTTGGCCATCTCGCAGCCACCTTCCGCGCTGCCCTCCCAAGCAAATTCACTTTGTGTTCCGGCGCGGGCAGCAAACTCCCATTCCGCTTCTGTGGGCAAGCGATAAGGCTGGCCCGTTGTCTCAGCCAGCCAGCCCACATAGGCCGTGGCATCATCCCAGGAGACGCAAACAACCGGGTCGCTTGGCTTTGGTGCATCGGGCAAGCCAGGGTTTTGCCAATCCGCCCAGTCAGCCCAGCCCCATTTGCCATTGGCAAAGACGTTGCAGCCGTCCACTGGCACATGGCCTGTTGCGTCGACAAACTTGCCAAACTGCGCCTGCGTCACCTCTGTTGCAGACAGATAATAAGGCTGCGCAATTGTCACCGTTCGCACAGGGCCATCATAGCGCCCAGGCTCGCCGCCATCGCGGCCCATGTCGAATTCGCCCGGGGCAATCAGCACCATCTCAGGACAGTCGCCGCATTCTTTCAGGGCGCCGGCTTGCGTTGCTTGCTCTGCCGCGCATCCCGTAAAAGCAGTGATAGCCGCCACTACTCCTACGAGCGTGGCAATGGGTCTAAGCCCTGCGATATCTCTCATGGCTTTGTTGGCCTCCCATGTCTTTGTCGGCACGCAACCTAGCCAGGCCGAAACCATTTTGCGCAAACACCGGCCGAAGCGTTCGCCTATCGAATGTTTATCGCTAACCCGGTTGGACATAGCGCAAACATGAGGACAAGGAATGGGAAAGAAGAGAGAGGTGACCATGGCTGACAACGCAAAAGGCATGTCGCGCCGCGCTTTTACAGCGGCGGCAGGAAGCATCGCACTCCTTGCAGGCGCCGCGCCGCGCCGAAGCTGGGCGGCCGATAAACAAGCCGATGTGATTGTGATTGGCGGCGGCATGGCCGGCCTCTCAGCTGCGTTAACGCTTGAAGACTCTGGCCTGAAAGTCCTCATCGTTGAAGCAGACAATCGCTTGGGCGGGCGCTGCTTTACGCTGCGCACGCAGGACGGTTCCTTTGACTGCGGCGCGACCACCATCGGACCGCTCTACGGCCGTGTCCGCGCCTTTGCAGACCAGGCCGGCGTTGCTCTCAAGGCCCCGCCCGGGCGCGATAAATTCAGCTATCACATCAATGGCGGCTTTGTGCATCCCAGCGCTTGGGAAGGCTCTGCCTATAACAAGACGCAGGGCGCTGAACGGGCAATGCTGCCCGAACGGCTCGAATTCCCAACAGTGCTTAGACACAACAAAATCGACGACATCCTGGAGTGGGCCAGCGCGGAAAGTCTGCGCTATGACGTGCCTTTGGACATATTTTTAAGCCAAAACGGCGTCTCTGACGAAGCCATCCGGCTGATTGGCCTGACATCCAACGTCATGAGCCTGTCTGAAACATCGGCCCTTTTCCAGATGCGGGAATTTGTGCGTTTGGCATTGCCACAATCAGGCGACCGCAAGCGCGAGGTGTACGCAGCCGGCAAGGACGGGCAGTACCACTATGTCAAAAATGGAACCTCCGCCCTGATTGACGGCATGGCCGGCCTCTTAAAGGCAGAGCCGATGCTGAATGCGCCGGTCAAAGCCATTGATGTGAGCGATGGCACCGCCGCCGTCACGCTGCTCGACGGTAAAGTCCTGCGGGCCGGCAGCGTCATTTGCACAGCGCCCTTCTCTGCCCTGCGCAACATTGACATCCGCCCGCTACCAGAGGCGAAAAAGCGCGTCGCCATCCAGACAGCCGCCTACACGCTCACCACGCATGTCTTCTTCGTGCCCACAAAGCCCTATTGGGAGGCCGATGGTCATCCGGCAGGTCTCATCAGTGATGATGTGGTCGAGCGGGTGATGGCGAATTACGATGACAATGGAAATGTTACCTGGATTGACGTGTGGCTGAACGGGACGGCTGCGGAGACAGCAGATAAAATGTCAGAAGCGGACCGCATTGCCATGGTTCAAAGCCGCCTTGAAACGCTGCGACCGTCCATGAAAGGCGCCATCCGCCCAGTAGGAAGCTACAGCTGGGGCAACAAGCCCTACATCCAAGGCAATAAATATGTGATGCGCCCGGGTGAAGCGGCCAGCTTGTTCCCCTATCTGGCAGAGCCGCATGCGGGCCGCTTGTTCTTTGCTGGCGAGCACACGCGAAACCATGAAGCAGGACTGGAAGCAGCGGCAGCAACCGGCATTCGCGAAGCTGTGAACGTGCTGGAACGCTTTGGCTGATTTGTTCGCTTGGAGAACAAGCGCGCGGCGCAACCTTCATTGCGAGGCCAGACGCACTACATGACGGTCAAAGAGTGCCCCACAAGTGAAAAGGAGTGCGGCCCATGTCGATGGCAACAGGAACGGCGCAGACCAGCGCAGAAGACTTGCGCAAAACCGTCTCCTTAGGGCGCGAGCCTGACTTCA
>JBCCDR010000270.1:0-4134 GCA_039030675.1 Pseudomonadota bacterium
GCTTGACTAAAGCGCGCAGTGAATTGCCGTGCGCTGAGATAATGACGTTCTTGCCAGCTTTCAGGTCCGCAGTGATCGGCCCGCTAAAATAGGGCAGGCATCTTTCAATCGTATCCTTCAGGCTCTCCGTATCGGGGATCTGGTCTTTTGGCAGGCTGCGATAGCGGATGTCGCTGTCGATCCGGTAGGGGCTATCGGGATCTTGGGGTGGCGGCGGTATGTCAAAACTGCGGCGCCAGATAAAGACTTGATCCTCGCCCACTTCAGCGGCTTTCTCTTTTTTGTTGTAGCCGGTCAGCCCGCCATAGTGCCGCTCATTGAGCTCCCATGCTTTGATAATGTCGAGCCACAGCATATCCATCGATTCCAGCGCCAGATTGAGCGTCTTGATGGCCCGGGTGAGATAGGACGTGTAAGCAATGTCAAAGACAAGGCCATGTTCACGCATCAGGTCTCCTGCCGCTGCAGCTTCCTTGAGGCCTTTTTCAGAGAGCTTCACATCCCACCAACCGGTGAATCGGTTTTCTAAGTTCCATTCACTTTGGCCATGGCGCAAGAGCACGAGATTTGGCATCGGGTCACTTTCATTTGCTGCGGACGTCTTATGGGGTGAGTGAGATATCCTGTCGCTTAGAGCGGGGCAAGCACTAGAAAATGCGTGGCTGCGGCGCGAGCCCTCTTGGCCTCTCGCCAAATTGCCGCTAGCGTATCCACATGGCTAAGAAAAAGACCCTCCCAGCAGCGTCCACGATTTTCAAAGCAGCCTTCGACCGCATTGACGCGGACGGGCCGAAGTCCTTTGCGGTGGACCTGGTGGCTGATGACCTCAACGTTGAGCCGGGCCTTTTGGCGCCGATGTTCAATGATCTTTCCTCCCTCGCATCGGCTTTTGGCCGCTTTGTTGATCAAAGTGTCGCTGCGGAAGTAGGGGATGTGGCCGGCGGCACCGATGAGCCAGCGGTTGATCGTTTGTTTGAAGTGCTCATGGCGCGCTTTGATGCCATCCAGCCTTATCGCGCTGGTTTGATTGCGCTTGGCAAGGAAGCGCCGCGGGAGCCCCAGCTCTTGTCCGAATTTGCCTGCATTGTACCAAATTCGATGCAGGAAATGCTCTCCCTCGCCGGGCTTCTGGCAAAACGCCCAAAACGCGGTTTGCAGGTTGTCGGCCTGACAGCTCTATGGCTGCGCTGCGTGCGCGTTTGGATGAAGGATGAGAGCGAAGACATGGCCAAAACCATGGCGACGCTGGATAAGTCCTTAAAAGATGCAAGCAGCATTGCCCGGCGCCTCTTCTAAGGCACGACGTCGTCCAGCTGCAGTGACTTTCTGATCTGCTCGCGGTCCTTCGGGTCCGTCAAAAACAGCAATATCTCCCAAAAGGAGGCGATGGCCCGAGGCCCTGCATGGCGGTAGGCCTGGGTGATCCGGCTGTGCTGCTCTGCCTCGATCTTATCGACCAGAGCTTGGCCTTGCGGTGTGAGTGCCATGAGTTTTTGCCTGCGATCTTCGCGTCCGACGCTCTGTGTGATCATCCCAGCGGCTAGCAGCTGTTTGAGCGTGCGGTGCAGGCTCTGTTTGGTTACCTTGAGCAAGGCCATAAGTGCGCTCACGGTGATATTTGGATTGCGCCCAATCACATGCAGGGCCCGGTGGTCAGCTGCGCCCAGCCCCATGTCACCAAGTGCAGTCTCACCAAGCCGGCTGAAATCACGGTGCGCATAGAAAAGCAGGTCTGCGGCTCGCCTGAGCTCCTCCGGCCGCAAAAACAGGGACGGGTTGATGGGTTTGCGATCGGTCACGTTGACAGTTTTGCCCGCTGTCTATAGGTGTGCCAAGCTTTTTCCCCTGGCAGTTTACCAAAAGGACGTGGGCCCATGAGTACGCCGAGTTTTGATGATCGTGACGGCATGATCTGGATGGATGGCGAGATTATACCGTGGCGGGAATCAAAAGTGCATGTGCTGACCCACGCGATGCACTATGGCAGCGCTGTTTTTGAAGGCCAGCGCGCTTATGATGGCGAGGTTTTCAAGCTGGAAGAGCATACCGCGCGCTTGTTTAACAGTGCGCGCTTGCTCGACTTTGAGATTCCTTGGAGCGAAGAGGCTATCAATCAAGCCTGCCGCGATGTCCTCAAAATCAACAATCTGACAAACGCCTATATGCGGCCGATTGCGTGGCGGGGGTCGGAAGAGATGGGCGTCTCTGCGCAGGGCGCTAAAATTCACGTCGGTATCGCCACATGGCCATGGCCCAGCTACTTCACGCCGGAAGCGCGGATGAAAGGCTTAAAAGTCTGCATTTCCAAGTGGAAGCGCCCGAGCCCCGAAACATCGCCCGCGCTGTCAAAGGCGGCTGGGCTTTATATGATTTGCACCATGTCAAAACATCAGGCGGAAAACACCGGCTATGATGATGCCATGATGTATGACTGGCAGGGCAGGGTCGCTGAGCTCACCGGCGCCAATGTCTTCTTCGTCAAAGGCGATGAAATTCATACGCCTATTGCGGATTGCTTCTTAGATGGCATCACCCGGCGCACAGCCATTGATCTCGCCAAGCGGCGCGGCTTTGAGGTGATTGAGCGGCGGATCATGCCGGAAGAGATGGAGGGCTTTGAGCAAGCCTTTTGCACCGGAACGGCAGCTGAGGTGACGCCCATGAGCCAGATTGGCGATTACACCTTTGAGGTGGGCGCGATCTGCAAGCAGCTTATGGAAGACTATGACAACTTGGTGCACCGCCGGCCGCTGGATTAGGCCTGCATCATCTTCTCTGCGAGTTTTTTAGCGGAGACGTAGTCCGCCTTGCCATTGGGCTGCCGCGGGATCGTCTCGACCGTCAGATACCGTTTGGGCACTTTGTAGCTGGCCAGGCGCTCTTTGATATGCGCGCTGAGCGTGCTGTCGCTTGCCGGCGCGCCTAGCTGAATGAGGGCGGTGACGGACTGGCCCCATTTTTCATCTGGTGTGCCAATCACCAGCGTGTCCTCAATGGCGCTGTGGGTTTTGAGCGCTTCCTCGACTTCCTCCGGGAAGATTTTCTCGCCGCCTGAATTGATGCACTGGTTGCCCCGACCAAGCAGGGTCAAGGTTCCATCTTCGTCCGCTGTCGCCCAGTCCCCTGGTATGGAATACCGCTCGCCATCGATGACCGGGAACGTCTTTGCAGTCTTCACCTCGTCTTTGTAGTACCCAATGGGGATGTTGCCAGCGCGCGCGACAAGCCCTGACTCGCTTGAGCCCTTGGGAATTTCTTTCAGGTCTTCGCTGAATAGCTTCGTGGTGCCGCTGAGCTTGAATTTCGCTGTGCTCTGGGTGCCTTGGCTGGTCGTCACGGATGTCCCAAGGCCAATGCCTTCAGACGAGCCATAGGTATCGAGCAGCATCATTTTCGGATTGTATTTGAGCAATCGCTCTTTCGAGCGGCTGGACCACATGGCGCCTGAGGAGATGATGACCTGCAGTGAGGAGATATCAAACCGGTCGGGCTCAGCATCCAGCGCCTTCAAAAGCGGCTGCGCAAAGGCATCGCCCACCATGAGCATTTGTTTGACTTTGTTGGCTTTAACGGACTCTAGCGCTTCAACTGGGTCAAAGCGGTCCCCTGCGAGCGTCACGATACCGCCGCCCATGCACAACGCATTGATGGCCGTCATCATGCCCGCGCCATGCATGAACGGCGCGAGTATCAGCAACCGCCACATCTCGCCTGTGGCTGTCACATTGGCTAAATGCTCTTCCATGGTGGCCGGACGCTTCATGCCAGGTTGCGGTGCGCCGCCGCCTAGAGCGCCCCACAAACTCGCTTGCGGCCACATGACGCCCTTTGGCAGGCCCGTTGTCCCGCCGGTATAGACAAAGAGCAAATCATCGCCCGAGCGCTCATTGCCAAGCGGGCTCGTATCGCCCGTGCAGAGCGCTTCATAGTCCTGCGCGAAGTCGTTTGTGAGCGGACCTTCGGATATCTCCGCAAAGAGCTTTACCTTGCCAAGGCGCGGCTTGAGCTCGGCAATGATATCCGCAAATTCTTCTCCATAAACAATGACTTCTGCATCGGAGTTGTCAAAGATGTAGAAGAGTTCATCACCGGTGTAACGGAAATTCACGTTCACATGGACCATGCGCGCTTTAA
>JBCCDR010000271.1:0-4133 GCA_039030675.1 Pseudomonadota bacterium
AAGCTCACCGGCATGGTTGGGCGCAGAGTATAGCCATTTTCCCGCGCCAGCTGCCAGATGCGCCGCTTGGTCACGTCGCTCACATTGGGATTGTCATTGAGCGCGCGAGACACCGTGGCAATCGACATGTTTGCCAATTGCGCCAAGTCTTCCAGCCGCGTTGATTTACGCGTCATTCTTCCTTTAACCCCCCGTAACGGCGCAGACACTGCCTCTGTTGCTGGTAAGACGCAATCAAAAAAAGCTGCAGGCATAGGCTGTTAGCCTCGGCGCCTAGGCTCAATATGCCGATGCGATAGTCAAGCATATCTGCGCTTGGGCAGTTGCAGTAGGCGTCATTTGCCTTAGAACAACGAGCACACGACCTCTCTCACAGGCAGCTCGACTTCATGATGACAGCAAACGTCTCAACGCTCGACATCGCCATCGTGGCAGGCTACGCGCTGCTGATGGTAGCCATCGGCGCCTATGCGGCCCGCAAAAGCCGCGGCGCTGACGACTATTTCCTGGCCGGTCGCTCTATGACCTGGGCACTGGTTGGCTTCTCCCTGTTTGCCTCCAACATCTCGTCGACCACCCTGCTAGGCTTGTCGGGCAGCGCCTATAGCACAGGCATTGCCGTCTTTAACTATGAGTGGATGGCAGGCGTCATTTTAGTGTTCTACGCGATTTTCGTGTTGCCACAGGTGCTGCGCGCCCAGGTCTTCACCATGCCGGAATATCTGGAAAGACGGTACGATCGGCGCGCCCGGACACTCTTTGCTGGTCTCACGCTGTTTTTGAACATCGTCATCGATACCGCGGGCAGTCTTTATGCTGGCGCGGTGATGCTCCAGATGGTCCTGCCCACATGGAGCATATGGGAAATCGTCACCGTGCTCGCGCTCGTAGCAGGCGGCTATACGGTCCTCGGCGGGCTGTCAGCGGTGATGATTACCGACACAATCCAGGCCGTGCTGTTGCTCGCTGGGTCTGTGCTCATCAGCTATTTTGCCTTTCAAAAGGTCGGCGGCGATTGGGCCGCCATCACCGCCAGCGTCCCGCCGGAGATGCTTAGCCTTGTGCGGCCCCTGGATGACCCTGGGGTGCCCTGGCTTGGGCTTTTAACCGGCGTCCCGCTGCTCGGATTTTACTTTTGGGGCACCAACCAGTTCATGGCGCAGCGCTTGCTGTCTGCCAAAAACGCAGACCATGCGCGCTGGGGCACCGTGCTGGCAGGCTTCCTCAAGCTACCAGTCCTCTTCATCATGGTGCTACCGGGGACGATTGCCATCATCCTCTATCCCGGCATTGATGAGCCCAACACAGTCTTCCCAACACTCATGTTCGACTTGCTGCCGACAGGCGTTCTGGGCCTGGTCATCGCGGGCTTCATGGCTGCTCTCATGAGCCAGATTGATTCAACGCTTAACTCAGCTTCGACCCTGGTCACCATGGACTTTATCCGCCCGCGGCGCCCTGAGCTCAGCTCGGCGCAACTCATGAAGATAGGCCGCATCGTTACGTTCCTCTTCATGCTGGCCGCCGTGCTTTGGGCGCCGCAGATTGGCGAGCTCAACGACTCCATCTTCCAATATCTACAGGCCATGCTGTCCTATACTGTGGGGCCTGTTGTGGCTCTGTTTCTCTTTGGCACCTTCTGGCGGCGCGCCAATGCGTCCGGGGCCTATTGGGCGCTCATCACAGGCTTTGTGCTCGGCATGGTGTTCTTCGCCCTCAATGCCGTTCTTGGGGTGACAGACATCCACTTCCTGTATGTGGCGCCTCTCCTATTCGCCTTTGCATCGGCTGTCCTCATCATCGTGAGTTTGGCAACGCAGGCGCCTGACCCCGCACAAGTGGAAGCAACCTTGTGGACGCCGGCACGCTACCGGGAAGATGTGGCGCATATGGCCGGCCAGCCCTGGTATCAAGACTACCGCGTGCTTGCCGCAGCCCTGCTCGCTGCCTGCGCCGCCATCGTCATCGCCTTTTGGTAGGCGGGAGCATCAGGCATACCCCATGGCACCCACTCTGCTGCATCTCTACGGCCCGCTTTTGATTGGCGCATGCGCTGTGGCCATGGGCGTGAGCATTGATGTCTATGTGAAATACCTCGCGCTGCAAGCCCCGCTCATCATTGTGATTACGCTGCGTTTTCTTTTTGGCGGTGCTATCTCTGTCGCCATATTTTTAGTTCCTAAAAAGTCGTCCAAAGGCACTCGCGAGCGCCGCGCCTTGCCCAGCCGCGAGGCCTGCGTCTTTCATATAGGCCGGGCCTTTTTGCAGCTGGCGACCGCGTATTTGTTTTTTTATGGCCTCACGAAACTCCCCCTGGCAACGGCCACGGTCTTCGGCTTCAGCGCCGCCCTCATGGTGCCGTTTATCGCCTGGCCGCTCCTCAAGGAAAAACCAACGCTGCTGGCCTGTGTCGCCACGCTTGCGGGCTTTAGCGGCACCGCGGTTGCCGCCTATGGCGGCGCGCAGGCCCAGGCAGGACCGATTGGTCAAGACTATATCGTCGGCGTCGTGAGCTGCTTGGTCGCCGCTTTCATCTATGCCGTTATCTTAGTGATGCTGCGCATGCGCGCCGGCAAGGAAGATGCGGCCACCATGAGCCTGTTTACAAACATCGTCCCCGGGGTCTTGCTGCTTCCCGCCTTGTTCATCGGCGAGGGGCCCAGCTTTTTGGCGGAGATGGTGCGTAGCGGGTTGATCCTACACACCGTTGCACTGAGCAGCATTGCCTATGCGGTCTGGTTCCTCATGAGCATCGCCTATGCCCGCGCGCCAGCGCAACAACTGGCGCCGCTGGAATACACGGCCCTTATCTGGTCAGCGACGGCAGGCTATGTGGTATTTGGCGAGCAACCTGTCTGGCAAATCTGGGCTGGCGGCGCCATTGTGATTGCAGCGTGTTTGACGGTGGCTGCTGAGCGGCACTTAAGTGCGCGCAAAAACGCGCAGATGCCCGCCTCTACTCTGCCTGACTAACGCGCAAGGCTTTTTCCGCTGCGCGCAGGTGAGCCTTATAGCGACTGATAACGCGGTCGCGCTTACCGCTTGCCACCGCCTCCACAACGGCTTGCAGGCTTTGGATAGCAACACGGCGCGTATCGCCGTCATGCAAGGTGCTCAGCCGCAAGGCATGGATGTGGTCATCATAAAGCGCGATGGCGCTGGCCAGGCGCGGGTTGGTCAGCCGGTCCAGCCAGGCAGAGCGATACTGCTCATTGCCCGCCATAAACGCCTCTGCATCATCCTCTTCATGCGCGCGGCGCTGGGCATCTAGGGCTTTTACAAGATCTCGCTCTAAAGCGGCAGCCTCCGCATCGACCACGCTGGCCAGCGCATGGGGCTCCAGCAACTGGCGCATCTCAAAGACATGCGTGATTTCCATGTCATTGAGGCGGCGCGGTTTAAAGCCCCGCGCTGTGGATTGCACAAAGCCATCTTGCTCCAGCGCATAAAGGGCTTCGCGCACAGGCGTGCGGGAGACCCCAAGCTCGCTGGCAAGCTCGCGCTCAACCAGCAGAGTTTCTTTGCCAATACGGCCTTGGCGCAAATCCTCACGCACCGTGTCATACACTTGCCGCCGCAACGGACGATTGCGCGTGGATGCGCTCATGCCATCTCCTTCAGGTCATCACTTTGGTATACCAAAGATTGACATTGCGAGTTTGGTATACCAAAGTTTCACACCAAAGCCATCATTGATGCAGGAGCCACGCATGGAAACAACGTTTCGCGCCGCCGCTGTCCAAGAATCGCCAGTGTGGATGGACCGCGCTGCGACAACCGACAAAGTGATTAAGCTTTTGCAAGAGGCGGCCGGCAAAGGCGCGGACATCATCGCGTTTCCCGAAAGCTTTATTCCTGGCTTTCCCTATTGGGTGTTCTCCCAGCCGCTCAATGCCTCCATGCCGTGGCAGCTGAAACTGCAAGACCAAGCCGTCCGTATTGATGGGCCGGAAATTGCCGCCATCGCCAAGACATGCAAATCGCTTGGCGTCACGGCGGTGGTCGGCATCACAGAAATGGCCGATGGCCGGCTGGGCACCATGTACAACACAAATGTCGTCTTCTCCCCGCAAGGCGAAGTGCTGGGCAAGCACCGCAAGCTGCAGCCCACCGTGAGCGAAAAGCAAGCCTGG
>JBCCDR010000272.1:0-4126 GCA_039030675.1 Pseudomonadota bacterium
AATCGCAAGGCGGCCGGCTGCGGCTAAATGCGCCTGTTGAAGAAATTCTCATCAAGGATAACAAAGCCATCGGTGTGAGGCTTGAAGGCGGCGAAGAGATCGCTTCCGACATCGTGGTCAGCAACGCTGATTCCATGTGGGGCTATGAGCGCCTTCTGCCAGAAGGCAAACGCAAGCGCTGGACGTCAGGCAAGATTTCTAAAGTGGCCTTCTCCATGAGCTTGTTCCTTTGGTACTTCGGAACAGACAAGCAGTATGATGATGTGGACCACCACAGCATTATTTTGGGCCCGCGCTATAAAGAGCTTCTGATCGATATCTTCGACCGAAAAGTCCTGGCCGACGATTTCAGCCTCTATCTCTATCGGCCAACGGCCTCAGACCCCTCTATGGCGCCTGAAGGCTGCGATTCCTTTTACGTCTTATCCCCTGTGCCACACTTGGAGGCGGATGTGGATTGGTCCGTTCAGGCCGAGCCTTACCGCAAGAAAATTGAGGCAAAGCTGGAAGAGACGCTGTTGCCTGGGCTTTCACAGCACATCGCCACATCAAAGATTATGACCCCAGTTGACTTTAAAGACCGGCTGAATGCGCCCTTTGGCGCTGCCTTTGGGCCAGAACCGCGGATGTTTCAAAGTGCTTGGTTTAGAGCGCATAATCGCAGTGAAGAGGTCGAAAACCTTTTCCTCGTCGGCGCGGGAACACACCCTGGTGCCGGCGTGCCGAGTGTGGTGACATCCGCCAAACTGCTTGATGACTTGGTCCCGCATGGGGATGCTTGGGCTAAGACGAATGCATAACAGTGATCGTGACACAGCAAGTGAGCGCTTGTCGCCCGAGCTGATAAAGGAATGCCGTGAGAGCATTCGCATCGGCTCGAAGTCTTTTTACGCAGCCTCCCTGGTCTTACCCAAAGAGGTGCGCGATGCGGCATCTGCGCTCTATGCGTTTTGCCGACTGTCTGATGATTTGGTGGATGCGCAGGCGGCGACGCTTGAGACGGTTGATCGACTTAAAGACCGCTTAGACCAAGTCTATCGCGGCCAGCCGGGACCCTGCAGTGCAGACCAAGCGCTGTATGAAGTTGTTGAGCGCTATGACATTCCCAAAGGCGCTCTCCTTGCGTTGCTTGAGGGCTTTGAATGGGACGTGACTGGGCGGCCCTATGAGACTTTTGAAGACGTCTTGGATTATTCCGCCCGCGTTGCAGGAACAATTGGCGTGATGATGAGCATCATCATGGGCCGCCGCGAGATGGCAACGCTCGCGCGTGCCTCTGATTTGGGCACAGCAATGCAGCTCACCAACATTGCGCGAGACGTCGGTGAGGACGCGCGTAATGGACGCCTCTATCTGCCAGCGCAGTGGCTGCGGGAAGAGGGGGTGGATCCAGCGCGTTTTCTCGCTGACCCGCATTTCTCACCCGCTATCGGACGGGTGGTGAACCGGTTGCTGGGGGAGGCGACGCGTATTTACAAGCGTTCCTTAACGGGGCTGATTGATTTGCCTTTGGCCTGCCGCCCTGGCATTCGCGCAGCTGGGCTCGTTTACGCTGAAATCGGCGCGCAGATAAGGCGCAACGGCTATGATAGCGTCACCCAACGCGCGCATACGTCGCGTGCGCGCAAATTCGGTTTGCTTGCGCAGTCCATGCTGCAGTCGGTCATGCTGCCAGAGTGTGACCTCGCCCATCCGATTGAACAGAATGCCTACCTTGTTGATATGGCAGCCCGCCCATCACAGCGCGATGTGAGCGCTGGCGAATGGTTTATGGATCTGCTCTACACGCTCAAGTGCCGCGACGATGCCTTTCTGCTGCAAAATGACCCACAGTCAGTCAAAGCAACGGCGACGGAGTTGAATTAGGGCGTTGCGGATATACATCGTCCGCCATGAGTGATCGCCAACACGCGCGGCGATAACGTGTCTGGATGGTGTCCTATGAACCTCACGCTGATTGCTTTTGTTGCAGTAAATTTCCTGGCCGCACTCAGTGGCGCCTTTTTCAAGCCTGATGCGTGGTTTCGCACGTTAGAGAAGCCCTCATGGCAGCCACCTGATTGGGCCTTTCCGCTGGTCTGGACCCTTCTTTACAGCATCAATGCCGTCTCAGGCTGGCTGATTTGGGAGAGGGAAGGCGCGTCCTCCAGCGGTATCACGGCGCTGACCATTTATGGGCTATCGCTTCTCCTTAACGCCTCATGGTCGGCTGTCTTTTTCGGAATGAAGCGGCTCGATTGGGCTAAAATATCCGCCTTCGCGCTGGCGGTGTCGGTGGCGTTGCAGATGGTGGTCTTCTACCAATTGGTACCGCTCGCTGGGCTGATTTTGATTCCCTATTTGCTCTGGGTTATGGTGGCAACCGCGCTGAGTGCGCGCATCCAAACGCTTAATCCTCAAGGGTAGCGCGATGAAAGGAAGGATTGTCTTATGAAAGGGTCGACCGTCGCCTTTCTGCTGG
Source organism: Pseudomonadota bacterium (assembly GCA_039030675.1). GTDB lineage: Bacteria > Pseudomonadota > Alphaproteobacteria > Sphingomonadales > CAKZYD01 > CAKZYD01. The sequence goes on from JBCCDR010000272.1 coordinate 2,462, forward strand.
AATTCGGCCTTTTCTTTGGCGGCGTCCTGGCCTTTGCGATTTGGCAGCTACGCAGTTTGAAAAAGCTGGATGAGGCTGACGCTGCAAAAGCAGAACAAGCGAAGGAAGAGCAAAACCAATCCTCTTAAGGCCAACTGGTCCGGCGCGGCATCCGGAAGGGGAGGAGGCAGCGCACCCAGGTTGAGGCAAAGCGGTCCAAATCTAAGCTTTCGTGCACGGCCACTGCGCTCTGCCCTTCAAAAGGCACTTCGATACGCGAGCGTGTGTAGAAGGGCGTGTCTTCTAGCATCGTCACAGTCCGCGCACTGCCGCCGTTCTCAAGCGGAACAGCTCGCCTGACGCGCCATATGGGGCCTTTTTTTAAAGGCGTTGGCGCTGGGCAGGGAAATTCCCGTGCTTGGCCCGCCTCATTGAAGCGCAAAGCCAGGCGCCGGTCCTCGCCCGTACGCGTGCGTGCATCATAATAGATGCCCGCGCCATCAGGCAGCGGCGCGCGGGCCCAATCCCAATACTCAAAGCCGTCTTCAAGCGGCTCGCTGCCCCAATTGCTATCAACATAGGCATCGCCAGACCACTGCATGGCTGGCGCATCAAAGCTGGCATCAGCGCGGGCATGCGGGGCGATGGGATGCCAAAAATGCCGGCCCTTGGTGTCAAGCTTATAAGCAGCGGCGCTGATGTTGGGGCAGGCGATCACAATCTGCCCTTCCACGCGCTGCGGCAAAGGCGCGCCGCGCTCTTTGATGGTGATTGTGAGCGTGTTGCTGGCCCACTTCAGATCGCTAGGCCCAATCTGCAGCGCTTGGGGGGACTGTGTCAGCGCGGCGTTGCCCCGTTCTGTCATGGTCCAACGGCGCACGCCTTTGCCATAAAGGCCCACGTTGAGCGACACATAGTTGTGCGGGTCTTTCCTGCCTGAAAAGGCATAATAGGGCGAGAAAACCGTGCCGATCATGGCGATGATAGAAAAGCCGAAAGCCCCGTCATCGCTGATGGCATCGGCATACCACCAGCCATAGCCGCCCGGCGGGACGGCTAAGTCAAAGCGCGGGCCTTGGTCATCTGCTCCGCCGCCAGCATGCCCGAAAGGGTTGCCATCGGCACGCCCGCTCCAGGATGAACGCTGCCCCCCGCCAGGTACAGCCCCGGTATTTTCGTCATGGTGCCCGGCCGCGCAAAAGAGGCCATCCAGCCATGGGACGCGCGGCCATAGAGGGCGCCGCCAGAACTGGGAAAGAGTTTTTCGAAATCGGCCGGCTGAGTGACGTTGCTGTTCTCCGGCGTAATCTCCAGCGCCAGCCCACACTGGTTGAGGCGTGATGTCATTGCATCCAAACATGTCTTGATGTCCTCTTCAGCCAGGGTTTTGCGGTCGCCATAGCCTGGCGCATTGATGAGACACAGAAGGCGCTGTGCATCGCCTTCGCTGTGTGGCTCGCCCGTTTCTTGGTCTTGCGCGCAGATATAAACCGTTGGGTCCGTCGGCACGCGCCGCGCCTTAAACAGCTCATTGAACTCGCGCCGATAGTCGCCTGAGAAGAAGACGTTATGGCGTTTCAGGTCAAAGCCTTTGACGGGTGCGACGGCTGTCCATGTGATGGCCGATAAGGAGCGCTTGTCCGCTGTGACTTTGGCGGGGACAGAGGCTGTGTTTGGCGAGATGAA
>JBCCDR010000273.1:0-4106 GCA_039030675.1 Pseudomonadota bacterium
CGTTTCAAGGACAGGCGGGGCAAATCGTCAGGATCACACTGGAAAGCCAAGACTTTGATACCTACCTGCTGCTCAATGCGCCCTCGGGTGAGCAGATTGCCGCAAACGATGACGGCGGAAGAAAAGGCGCTCTAGACCCAAGTCTTTTTCCAGCGCGCGCAAGGCATAGACTTGGCAGGGAATGCCCACCACACCAATGCGTTTATGCCCCGCTTCAATGGCGGGTTCTAACAATGCAAGCAAAGGCGCATAGCCCATGCGCATCCCGCGGCATTGGGCCATGTCGGTTGGCTTGGTGACAAGGGTGGGGACTGGGCGCCAGCGATCGTTGGGGTCAGGCTTCATGGCCAAAATGGCGTCTACGGCCTCGGTTTCTAACAGCCGCTCGCACATCCGTGTCGTGATGCCCGTCCACTGGGCGCCTTCCCGCGGCGCTGTCAGCCGGGCACGGACAATGCGTTTATAGGGGCCGAATAAAATCGCATCGGGCTCGCCAATTTCTTCGCGCGTGCGTCCGTGCACTTGCTTTTCCAGCCCTGGATAATCGGGCTTGATGAATTGACAGGCCTTGCCGCACCGCGCTGGATCTTTGGAGCGCGACACCCCGCAATCGGTACACAGCGTCCGGGCTGGCGCGTCGGGAAAGCCTTGGAGTGTTGCGAATGATGTTTGCATTTTTGGCGGCGCAGCCTTGCCGTTTCGCGTTGGATGCTGACAAGTGAAGTTGACATATAGGGCTTTTAAATGTCAACAAAACTTGACATAGTGAGGTGTAAGAGCTGCACGATATGTGCGCGAGCATTTTGTAGAGGGGAAAGACGTCACATGGCCGTGTCATCTAAGGCTTTTCCTTTCTCCGCGATTGTGGGTCAGGACGCGCTGAAGAAGGCGCTTATGCTGTCCGTTGTTGACCCGTCTCTTGGCGGTGTCCTCGCCCTGGGGGATCGCGGGACTGGCAAGACCACCGCTGTGCGTGCGCTGGCCGCTTTGCTGCCGCAGATGCAGGCGGTTGTTGGCTGCCGCTATGCCTGCGCGCCGGACGCCTGCGCTGGGTTATGCGAAGCATGCAGCGGCCCGGAAAAGTCCAAAGCTCCAAAGTCGAAACGTATGTCAGTGCCAGTCGTGGACCTGCCGCTTGGAGCGACGGAAGATCGCGTGCTTGGCTCCATGGACATTGAAAAGGCGCTCATTGACGGAGAGAAATCCTTCGAACCGGGCCTCTTAGCGCAGGCCAATCGCGGCTATCTCTACATTGATGAGATCAATCTCCTAGAAGACCATTTGGTGGACGTCCTGCTCGATGTGGCGGCCTCCGGCTGGAACGTAATTGAGCGAGAAGGCTTCAGCCTAAAGCACCCAGCGCGCTTTGTTTTGGTTGGCAGCGGTAACCCGGAAGAGGGTGAGCTGCGCCCACAGCTCCTTGACCGCTTTGGATTGTCGGTGGATGTGGAAACGCCGCGCGATGTTTCGCAGCGCGTTGAAGTCATCAAACGCCGTGAAGCCTATGAGGCGGACCCTGAAGCCTTTTGCAAAAAGTGGCAGCGGCAAAACACAAAGCTGCGCAAGCAGTTGCTGGCCGCCAAAGAAAAGCGCCCTGACATAGAGGTGACAGATGAGATTTTGGGCCTGATTGCGCAAATCTGTATTGCACTAGGAACGGACGGGCTGCGCGGAGAGCTAACGCTGATCAAAGCCGCGCGCGCTTCAGCCGCTTTGGCGGGCGACGATGCTATCCACCCGCATCATGTGAAAGAGATGGCGCCGATGGCTCTTGGCCACCGCTTGCGCCGCGATCCGCTGGATGATGCCCGCGCTGGCGTTCGCGTTGAGAAGGTGCTGCAGGATATTTTCTCCGCGCGGCCTGCCGCTTAGACGGGCCTTGCTGCCATGCCTGCGCAAGAGCTGACAGAAGAAAGCGTTGAAGAGGTCCTTTGGTCAGACGCGTGCTTGGCAGCGCGGGTTTTTGGAGCCTTTTTGCGCGATGGGCGCTTTGCCCAGGCGCGTCTTGTGGTCAAGTCTCATGCTGGCCCGGTCCGCGAACGATGGATGGCGTATCTGAAGTCCTTGGTGCCAGACGGCGTGGCCATTGTCTCCATACCGTCCCATGTCACTCTTGATCGCCTGTTGGGCGGCCTGGATATCAGCCAAACGCTCTTGCAAGGCAAAAAAGTCCATGTGCAAGGGCTGCTCGCCCGGGCGGATCAACAGGTCGCCCATATGCCCGCTGCCAACCTCGCTGAAGCGTCAACCATTTCCGCTTTGGCTGCCGCCATGGACGGCGGCGATGTCCGTGTGGAGCGCGATGGGGTGAGTGCATCCATGCCAGCGCGTTTTGCCCTGCTGTGCTTTGATGAAAGCGAACCCGAGGATGAGGGCCTTAGCCCCGTTCTTAAAGACCGCATCATGCTGCACGTGGATTTAAGAGCTGTGAGCATCCGTACGGCGCATGTGGGCGAGGGTGACGCGCCCGAGTTTGCGCAAGAGCCCAGTATTACGGACGAGACGCGCGCTGAATTGTGTGCATTGGCTGCCAGCTTTGGTCTCCATTCCATGCGGCCTGCCATGCAAATGGTGTCTCTGGCCCAGGCGATCGCAAATCTCGCTGGCAAGGCCAAGGTCACGCGAGACGATGTTGCCATAGCAGTGCGCCTAGGCCTCGTGCATAGAGCCCGCCAGATGCCGCCGCCTCCGGCAGAGGAGGAGCCGCCGCAAGAGGCGCAGCCGCCACAGGACAATAAGACAGAGCCCGAGCCACCGGAGACCGACACGTCTTCTGACGACCAAGAGGTCAGTACAGAAATGCCCGATGACTTGGTGCTCGACGCTGCTGATGCGTCTTTGCCGCCTGGGTTGCTCGCCTATTTAAAGGCTGCCCAAGATCCGCAAACAGCCCGCTCTGCTGGCGGGCGGCGTGGGTCTAAAGCGCTGGGGGCCTCAAGGGGGCGCCCACTGACCAGCCGCAAAGGCGGCCTTTCAACTGGCAAGCGACTGGATGTGATTGCAACCCTGCGGGCCGCAGCGCCTTGGCAGAAGCTGCGCCGCCAACAGGGCCGCAATGGGCCAGCTCGAGTGCATGTCCGCAAAGGTGATTTGCACATCCGCCGCTATCAGGAGCGGACGCAGACCTCTACACTCTTTGTGGTCGATGCATCGGGCTCAACCGCCCTCAATCGGTTGGGCGAAGCCAAGGGCGCTATCGAGATGTTGCTCGCCGAGAGCTATGCCCGCCGCGACCATGTGGCCCTCATCAGTTTTCGGGGCCGTGAAGCCCAGGTTTTGTTGCCGCCAACGCGCGCGCTTGCGCGGGCGAAACGCTCGCTCGCCGCCTTGCCTGGCGGTGGTCCAACACCGATGGCCAGCGGTCTCAGTCTGGCGCTTGTGATGGCGCAAGAAGAGCTCAAAAAAGGCCGCGAGCCCACGCTGGTCGTCTTAACGGACGGCAGCGCGAATGTGACCCTCGCTGGAACCGGCGGACGGCCCCAGGCGGGGGAAGACGCATGCGCTCTCGCCAAGCAAATCGGCCAAGCAGGCCTGTCATCCATCCTGGTCGACATCTCACGCCGCCCGCAAGACAGAGCGCGCCGATTGGCTGCTGACATGGCGGCCACATATGTCCCCATGCCCTTTGCAAGCGCGCGTAATCTGGCTGCTGCTGTGAAGGCCCATCGATGACGATATTGGTTTTTGAGCCTCGCCAGGTGCTTTAATGGACTGGGCGAAAGAATCTGCGTCTTGGCCCCATGCTGCGGTCAGTCAGTTTGTGGATTTGGCTGGCGCGCGCTGGCACCTGCAACAGATGGGGGAGGGGCCGGACCTGCTTTTGTTGCATGGCAGCGGCGCGACCACCCATTCTTTCGCTGACATGATGCCGCTGCTCGCGCAGGACTTCCGGGTGACGGCGCTTGATTTGCCAGGACATGGCTTCACCAGCGCCTTGTCGTCCAGCCAGCCCACATTGCAAGGAGTCAGCCAAGCCATAGCCGCCCTCCTGGCGCACCAAGATGTTCATCCCAAACTTGTGGTGGGCCATTCTGCTGGCGCGGCGATCGCTGTTAAAATGGCCATTCACGGTCATGTCTATCGGGGTCTTGGCGATGCGGGCGGAG
>JBCCDR010000274.1:0-4098 GCA_039030675.1 Pseudomonadota bacterium
CATCGCCACATGCCTGAGATTGAGCAGGAACTTGCCGTGGCTGCCGGCGCGCCCGTTACCATCAGCTTCACGCCCCATCTGGTGCCCATGAACCGCGGCGAGCTGGAAACTATGTATGTCGCGCTGGCGCCTGGCCAGACGGCTGCATCCCTGAAAGCCACGCTAGAAGAGGCTTACGCAGACGCATCCTTTATGGACATCCTGCCAGGCGCTGTGGCACCTGCCACACGGATGGTGCGTGGCTCCAATCGCTGCGTGATGAACGTGTTTGAAGACCGCCGGCCTGGCCATGCTATCGTGATCGCTGCCATCGATAATCTCGTGAAAGGCTCTTCCGGCCAGGCCATTCAGAACATGAACCTCATGTTCGGTTTTGCCGAGACCGAAGGCCTGGAACAAATCGCGTTGTTCCCCTAGGAGCGCTAGCCATGACCACACGAAACGTCTTCTCCTTAGGGGATAAGCACCCGGCGCTTGCAAGCGATGTCTTCATCGCGCCAGGCGCGCAGGTGATTGGCGATGTGACGATCGGTGCCGGCTCATCCATCTGGTTCAACTGCGTGCTGCGCGGGGATGTGCAGGTCATAGACGTAGGCGAGCGCACAAACATTCAAGATGGCACCGTCGTGCATGTGACACGCAAAACCCATGGTACCTTCATTGGCAATGACGTGCTCATCGGCCATATGGCGATGATCCATGGCTGCACGCTCAAAGACTGGAGCTTCATCGGCCTTGGCGCCATCGTTATGGATGGCTGCGTGGTTGAAGAAGACGGCATGCTCGCTGCCGGTGCTATGCTTACGCCCGGCAAGACTGTTGGAAAAGGCGAGCTCTGGGGCGGCCGTCCAGCCAAGCTGATGCGCACGCTGACGAATGAGCAAATTGAGAAAAACCGGAAAGCCGCGCCTGGATATGCTGCGCTGGCGCAGGTCTATCGCACCGATTTGTCGCCCAGCTAACTGCGGGCCACGATGAGACCGGCCGCGCCGCCCATGGCGGCTGCGCTGACCCGATTGGCAACGCCCATGGCTTTTGGGCTTCGGATGAAGCGTCTTGCCCGCGCGGCGGCCAGCACATAGCCAAGGTCTATGACGGCCAAAACACCGACCATCACCGCCGTCAACGCCGCCCAATCGCCAATCCCCACCGCCGTCATGTCTATCAGCGTGGGCAGGAGGGCTAAGTAAAACACCATGATTTTCGGATTTCCCAGCGTCACAGTCATGCCGGCTAAAAACATCTTCCACGGAGAATTACGGCGCGGTGCAGCGCTTTGCCCGCGGATATCCGTGGGCGCCGTCCACATTTGATAGGCTAGGTACAGCAGATAAGCTGCCCCCGCATATTTCAGCAGCACGAAGGCCAGATGAAACGTCTCTGTCAGTGCTGCCAGCCCCGCAAGCGTGACGCCCAACCAGATAGCCTCGCCAATCCACATGGCCGCGACAAACGGCAAGACATCGCGCCATCCGTTGGTGAGAACGCGTGCAACCAGAGCTGCAAGGCTTGGGCCGGGCGAACCCGCTGCAACGAACAAAGCGCCACCGAAAAGCGCAAGAGAGTGTATGTCCATGGGAGACTACCTTTCCTCAAGGCCGTGTTGTTTCATGCGCCACAGCAGCGTGTCCAGCTTTTCAAAGCCGAAAAAGGGTTCGCCCTGAAACACCATGGTCGGGACACCCCAATGTCCGGCGGCTGATAAATCAGCATCATGCTGCGCAATCTGGGCGTCCAAGGCCTCTGCATTATCACGCGCCGCGCCGCGCAGATGGGCATAGTCATAGCCTGCGGCCGTGGTAGCAGTCTCCAGATGGCTGCCTTCATGCCACCCGCGCACCGTGCCTGCGTAAATGAGTGTGCTGATGGCGACGACCAACGGAAAGGCATCGCCTTCCTCCGCAGCGACCATGGCCATGCGGGTTATGTCATAAATGTAGGGCTGTTCTGGCGCGGCGACTTTGCGGCTTTTCTCCATCACGATTGGATCTGGGTCGGGCCGGCCGAACGGTATGCCTTCCATCTCAGCCGTGCGGGCCACGTCTAACAACAGGTATGAGAAGAACTTTGGGTCCGCCTTGAGAAAATAGTCGGGCACCCGCAGCACGAGTGGGTAGACCGGTTTGACGTTGATGCGGACCTGGTAGCGCTTCTGCATAGCGCGCAGCGGCACGGTGACCAGATAGCAGAAGGGGCTGCGAAAGGACCAATACAGGTCAATGGTCAGCACGAGCTTGGCCCTCAAAGCGTCTGGTGGTCATAAGAATTTTATCTTTTCAGCCTTGTGTTTTAGAGCCGTTCCAAGCAGCCTAAGCATCATCTTGCAACCGCTTTAAGGGCATAGTCATGGATCTTCTCAAATTAGGCACGCAAATTCTCATGCAGCAGCTTGGCGGCGGGGCGCAGGCGCAGAGCGAAGGGGCGGTGCAGTCAGCGCTTGGCAGTTTGATTGGCAATGGCGAGAGCATGGACCTTGCCGGCCTTGTTGAAAAGGCGCAGCAGGGTGGGCTGGGTGATCTCGCCTCTAGCTGGCTTGGCGATGGCGCAAACGCCCAGCTGACCGCTGAGCAAGCCCAGTCCATGGTCGATGACGGCGACCTAGGCAATCTGGCCAGCGCGTTGGGTACGGATAAATCTTCAGTGCTGAATGGGCTAAAAGACGTCTTGCCCCAACTTGTCGATAAGGGCTCTTCTGGCGGCTCTTTGCTCGACAGCATTGGCGGTCTTGAAGGCGCGGCATCCTTAGCGAAGAAGTTCTTCTAAAGCCGCTTGGCTGCGGCTGTTCTCACCAAACGGTGAGGGCAGCTTTTTATAGCGCAAAGCGCTCTTTGCGGTGTTAAGGCCCTCTCTCAAACGAAGAAAGGGCAGAAACTCCCATGAAGGTTGCGTGTATTGGCGCAGGCCTCGTTGGCCGCGCATGGGCCGTTGTTTTCGCGCGGGCGGGACATGATGTGGCATTGTATGACCGCGATCGGTCCGTCTTAGATGAGCAAGCTCTTCCAGGCGTGAAAGAGACGCTTGCTTTGCTGGCAGCGCACGGCTTGCTTGAGGGCGATGTCAGCTCTGTTTTGGCGCGGATCACCGTGCCAGATAATCTCGCCGCCGCCGTCGATGGTGCTGGCTACGTCCAGGAAAGCATTCGCGAAGACTTAGAGACAAAACGGGCGGCCTTCCGTGATATTGCTGACCATGCCCCGCGCAGCTGTATTCTGGCGTCGTCTACATCGGCGATCAAAGGGTCAGACTTTCTATGCGACATAGAACACCCTGAGCGCGCCTTGGTCGCGCATCCTGTCAACCCGCCTTCGCTGATCCCTTTGGTGGAACTGTGTGCGACAGATAAGACGTCTGAGAGCACCGTTCAGGAGGCACATCGCCTGCTTGAAACCGCAGGCATGAGGCCGATTACTGTGCGCAAGGAGATCGACGGCTTCATCTTAAACCGCCTGCAATATACCCTCGTCGCAGAAGCGATGCACCTGGTTGGCGAAGGCTATTGCACCCCAGAAGATGTAGACCGCGTCATGACGGATGGCTTAGCGCTGCGCTGGGCCTCCATCGGGCCCTTCGAAACCGCACATCTCAACGCTTCAGGCGGCTTTGCCGACTATGTCACCAAACTGGGCCCCATGATGAAACACATGGGCCGTTCCGCCAGACCTGACTATGATTGGAACGAGGTGCAAGCGCAGGCCATCCACACCGCCATGTCGCAACGCACGCCAGTCACCGATCTTCCCGCCAGACAAACCTGGCGGGATGAGCAAATTTTGAAAGTGCGCAAGCTGCAGAAGGCAGACTAAGCGCTGCTTGAAAGACAGTTACCTGCGGCGCGATAGTCCAAGGCCGGCCAAGCCAAGACCCAGCAGCGCCAAAGAGGACGGTTCGGGGATTGGTGTCGGCGTCGGTGGTGGCGGCGTCGGTGTAGGAGGCGGCGGCGCAGGTGGCACCGGAGGAGGCGGCGGCGCAGGTGGGTCAAAAACTGCTAGCTCATCCAGCAGAGAGCCCAAGCTGGCTGGGTTTGTGTCATTGGCCCCGCCCGTGTCGTCAAAAACTCTTAAACCAAAACCAGCGAACATAAAGTCATCGATATTTGGC
>JBCCDR010000275.1:0-4095 GCA_039030675.1 Pseudomonadota bacterium
CTTCTGTGGTGCTAGGCTCAGCCATTCTCAGCTTGGTTTGCGGCTGCGCGCAGCAATTGCCCCAGCTTCCCTCCGCCCAGACAAATGGCGCGGTGGTGCCAGACGATGCGAACGCGGACACATTCATCCGCATGGGAGATCGCTTGCTGCGGCGCGGCGACGCAAAATCCGCAGCAAACATGTATGCGCGGGCCCAAGCTCTATCGCCCAATAACGCGACAATCTACGCGCGTTTAGGCGATGTAGCCTGGCAGCGCGGCCAGCTTAATGCTGCGGCTGGCCTCTATGGCCAAGCCCTCCGCATTGATCAAACCAACCCTGATGCACTGCTCGGCAGAGCACGTGCGCTCGCCCTGGCGGATGAAACAGATGCGTCGATGCTGCTTATCGACGATTTGATTAAAAATCACGGCACTGATTACCGCTCGCTTGCCTTAAAGGCGATGCTGTTTGATTTGCGCGGCGACCATGATTCGGCGCAGACCCTTTTTGAAAGCGCTTTGGAAGAACGACCAAGCGATACCAATCTGATGGTCAGTTTGGCGTATTCCCATGCGCTGGGAGGCGACTACCGCGCGGCGGTGGAGCGCTTGCGGCCGCTTGGTCAAAATCAAGCCACCGCGCCTGCTGGTCAGTTCGCGCTGGCGGATGTCTATGCTTTGTCTGGCCAAACAGATGTGGGCCTTGAACTGCGCCGCGCGTCAGGAGGCGGGCAGGAGGTGAGCGGCGCCGATCGTGTCTATTTAGAGCGTTTGCCCCAGTTGACGCCGTCCCAGCAGGCGAGGGCGATTTATTTCCGTACGCTCCCAACGTTGGACCAGCAGGAACCAGCCACTGCTGCAGATCAATCGGGTGAGCCAACTGAGGCGGCGGCGTCCCTTGCATCAACCCCCGCGCAACAAACGAGCCAAAGTGGCGACAAACAAACCGCCTTGGCCAACTATTGGGTCCAGCTGGCATCGTTTAAAAGCTTGGAAGCCCTCGAACTTGGCTGGTACCAAATCCAGCGCGAAAACCCGGAGCTGACGAGCCGTCTCTTGCCGCGCGTGGAAAGCTTGACCATTGAAGGCAAAGGCCGCTTTCACCGGCTGTATGCGGGCGCCTATGCGACGCAGGCGGACGCGAAGCAAACGTGCGCTGCACTGCGCAATGCGGAGCTGGGCTGCGTCATCGTGGTGGGGCAGCGGCAAGTGCAATCGCTTGCCCAACTTCTTGCTGATCGATAGAAGCTACTCTCATGGATGAGAAAACCACGCCTCCTCTGCGCGCTGGCGCGGTGCCTTGTAAATCCATGCAAGATGTTCGCCGTGAGATTGACCGGGTCGACCAAGCGTTGGTCGTCCTGTTGGCTGAGCGCTTGTCCTATATCGAACAGGCTGGCGTGATCAAATCATCGCGCGACAGTGTCCGGGATGAGGCGCGCATTGAGGACGTCATCGCAAAAGTCCAAGCGGGAGGCACACGTTTTGAGCTGCCTGCGGCGTATCTGGAAGATGTTTTCCGCCACCTCATCGAATGGTCCATTGCGCACGAATTTGTTGTCTACGACGATTTGGGTCACGCTGACAGCGAGTCACCTGACGCTTGATCGCCGCCCAGGCTTGGCCTAGCGTGGCTATCGAGCGGAGAGGGCAGCAACATGGCCAGTGACGGGCCGACTGGGCCAGTATATATCGCGATTGACGAAGGCACGACAAGTACGCGCGCCGCTGCTTTTGATGCACGCGGCAATATTGTCTCCCAGTCCAGCAAAGCTTTTGAGCAGCATTTCCCGCGCCCTGGATGGGTTGAACATGACGCGGAGGAAATCTTTGCCGCTGTCTGCCAAACGCTCGCTGATGTTCTCGCTGACCCAAGAGCTGCAAAGCCAGCGGCGGTGGGTATCACCAATCAACGTGAAACTGTTGTCGTTTGGGACAGGCAAACTGGCAAAGCGCTTGCGCCCGCCATTGTATGGCAAGACCGGCGCACAGCGCAGTATTGTGATGCGCTCAAGGCTGAGGGACATGAGGCGGATTTGACGGCGCGCACGGGCTTGTTGCTTGACCCTTATTTCACGGCAACCAAGTTGCGGTGGTTGCTGGAACATGTCGATGGGCTGAAGGAAAAAGCGGCCGCAGGGTCCATCATGGCTGGCACGATTGACGCCTATTTGGCGTTCAAGCTGACGGGCCAGCATGTGACGGACCATTCCAACGCGTCGCGCACGCTTTTGTACAATTTGGATCGCGGGCAGTGGGATGAGGACCTGTGCGCGCTCTTTGGTATTCAAACGAGCATCTTGCCGCGCATCGTCGACACAGCCGGCCCCATGGGAACCATAGATCAGGACCTGCCAGGTGCTGGGCTGCCGCTTACAGCCATAGCGGGAGACCAGCAGGCCGCCACCATCGGACAAGCATGCTTAAGCGCAGGATCTGCCAAAGCGACTTATGGCACCGGGTGTTTTCTACTGGTGAATACCGGCCGTGACATCAAGCGATCCAAAAACAGGCTCTTAAGTACAGTGCTCTGCCAGCTCAATGGAGAGCGACAGTTTGCGCTGGAAGGCTCTATCTTTGTCGCCGGCTCTTTAATCCAGTGGCTGCGTGATGGCCTCGGGCTGATTGCCGATGCGGCCGAAACGCAGGCCCTCGCCAGCAGCGTTGACGATAACGCGGGCGTCGTCATCGTCCCTGCGCTGACAGGTCTTGGCGCGCCCTATTGGAACCCGCAAGCGCGCGGCGCCATTACAGGCCTGACCCGCGGCGCGACCCGGGCCCATATCGTGCGCGCCGCCCTGGAAGCGCAGAGCTATCAAACCTATGATCTGGTGCAGGCCATGGCCGGCGATGGCCAGGAGGTTCGCAGCCTGCGCGTTGACGGCGGCATGGTTGCCAATGCATGGCTCTGCCAAGACCTTGCTGATGTTCTTGGCGTTCCCATCGAGAGGCCGAAAGTCATAGAGACCACAGCCCTTGGCGCGGCTCTTCTCGCCAGGGTCGGCGTTGGTGACGCCAGCAGTGTTGAGGAAGCGGCCTCCATGTGGCAGCTTGATGCTTCGTTTTCGCCAGCGGGCGATCGTAGCGCCATTGCCGACCGCCTGGCGCAATGGTCCGACGCCGTCGGACGCGTGAACACGTAGCCAAGCAGCTCAGGAGGAAGGAGATGCCACTCTGGCTTCAAGCCATCTTCGCCGTCACGGTGATTGCCTCGCTTGTCTTCATTGTGACGGGCATCGCATCGGCGATCCGCACCCGCGGCAAGCTTTTGCGCCCATGGCTTCTCATCGCCGTGGGTTTGCTCACGTTATTAAATGTTTATTTCCTCACAGCGCCTAAAACGTCAGACACACCAGCTCAGATGCCTGAGCAGGCGGCGCCTTAAAAGACCCGGCGGCAGAAACGGACACACGCTGTATGGAAATCTTCGCAAAAGCATTCGCGATGGCAATCCTGCTGATGATCCTGTTCTTCATTTTCGCCAACATCATCCTCGCCGATATTTAAGGGATGGTCAGCCAAAGGCGTGCAGGGCCTGAAAGCAATATTTTTAGCGACGTACGCAGTGACCGCTTGCAAAGGCAGGCTCACGCACAGTAGACACAGCGCGTTGGATGGGTGGCCGAGTGGTTGAAGGCACCGGTCTTGAAAACCGGCAAGGGTTAACGCTCTTCGTGGGTTCGAATCCCACCCCATCCGCCATTTCTACGTTCTCAGTTATCTTTAACCTTTTGATTTCACGCATAATTTTTTGGGAATCTTCCTTGTTTTACTCATAAAAGGTGGATTTTGCTGCATTTTTTGCTACACAAAATGCTTCACAAGTATGGTTTGCTGCGTCACTCTTTCTGGAAAGCAAAGTGTCAATCAGCTGTGGTCAGCGTTTAACCAAGCAATACGTCCGAACGCCGTATACAGGCTTATCCAAAAGGATTTTCTGGGCTCGACATACTCGCGACATGTCGGTGCATATCCACGTAATTGACGGATGAGAAACCCAATTCGTTGGCGCAGCAGAAGAAGCATCGGCCAACCATTCGGTTGTTTTAGAGTTAGCGCGCCTTCGCGGATATTGGCATCTTGACATCGGTCTTATAGCCAAGCCTTCAATCGC
>JBCCDR010000276.1:0-4095 GCA_039030675.1 Pseudomonadota bacterium
AGACTTTCAAACTGCCCTTGATAGCGCTCTGTCAGAGCATCGCGCGCGTCATCGAGTGATCCACTGTAGTACGCGAGAATGGCTTCCCCAAGCCGTCCATGGTCTTCCATGAAGGATGCGAGCCCGGCAATTTTGGTAAAGCTGGAATGCTCTTGAACGCTCGCGTTCGGCAACCCTTCATGGTCATGAATGGCCCACTCTTCTGCATTGGACATGGGAGAGCGCTTCAGCATGTCTTGGGTTGCTTTTCTCAGATGATTTTCGCCTTGCGTGGCATCAATCCAAGCGCCGTGCAGGATGCCTGTATTGTAGCTGGCTAAACAGGCGACGTAGACGCGGATGGGTGATTGGTCTGACATTTTTGGATACCTTTCATGGTATGTGTTTCAAGCGCCTGAGCAAGGAGGTGCCTTGCTCAGGCGGTGGCTGCGGTTGGTCCTAGCTCCGGGGGTTCCATAGAATGATGTGGCGATCCTCAGAGCCTTTGACGGGCGCAATGGTGCAATAGATCCGGCTGGGGCCGATCTGGGGGTCAGCAAGGCTGAGGGAGATAAAGTCCCGACCAGATCGTTTGGCGGTTTTGACCCAGCCTGCGCCAATGTCGGCGTTGCCTGTCCCGGCATAGACCCGGTAATCGGGCTGATTATCAGCGCTTTTCACATGGTTCTTGATGATGCGAATGGACGTGTCGAAGTTTGAAAGGCTGAGCTTGCCTTTAAAGCCATTGGGCGTTTCCGTGATATATCCAAGGGCGTTTGCCATGATGTGTCTCCATCTGTTGGTGTCGTTTCAGGGCCCTATGCCCTGGTGACGCTGGACCGATGAGATGGCGGGTGACGGCGTTAAACCTGCTTAAGGGCGCAGCGCAGCGGAGCACCTGCAGACGGGCGCTGATTTGCCGCGCGAGGAGACAGCACAGCTGTCGGGGAATATCAGGGACTGGACGCGGGTTTTAAGGACGGCACGCGCCATCTAGGTCTCAAAGCGTGAACCGGGCCATGGGGCTGAAGGCAGGCCTCAATGGAGACGTCGGCGCAGGCCAAGCTTACAGATATGATGCGAGAGGCTTTAAGGGTTGGTCAGTTCCCAGACCTTGTCGCTGCCATCATCTCTCACATAATCAATGCGCGTGCCATTATAGTGATAGCTGAGATGCCGTCCTTGTACAGGCAAGCCAACCACATCTGGCCAGAAGGCGGCAACGCAAGTTCCGCCGGGATCACGTACGCTTGGGTAGACCACGCCGTCGGATCCCGACGCCCGCAGGGAACGTGTGAACGCTTGGGATGCATCGTAGTCGTCGGGGTCCAGGCAGTCTGCAAAGGCTGGCTGACCGCGCAGATCATCCAGCTCTGCTTTAATGGCGCCAACCAACTCACGCATTTGCGCAACCCAGCCAGGGGCCTCTTGCGTAGCTTTCAGAAAGCGCGCGCGGTGATAGGCCGTCTCCAGAACAGCTGTGTCAAAGTTTTGCGCCGCGTAATAAGCACCAAAGGTACCATCATGAAAGCGCCCTACCCAATCGGTACTAATATGCGTGAACGGTGCCATGACATAGCTGGCACCCTGCCCTGATACGCGCCTACTAGGCGGAATCAGATCCAGCCGGCCGACACTGTCTGCGATTCTTGGATTGGTTTTGGCTTCGGCGGAGACAAGCAGCTCCCAATCACGCGGATCAGCGATGTCTTCAAACAGATCAATGGGCGGATATCGCGACGAGATAATGCGCCGGGCATCCGGCCAATCAACATCCGATAGAGGCGGGACCTTCTTCACCCGCGTGCTGCATCCAGCAGATGACGCACACGCATCAGGTCGGTTAAATACCCTCTCAACATGATGTCGAGCGCGCTTTCTCCGCCAAAGGCGTCATTGGCCTTCTTCACCCAGCCATACACGCGGGAGGGATCAACGAATAAAATCCGAAGAGCTTTATGGATGCCCATGATAAGCGACAGGCGCGTCTTCTGATCAACAGTCAGGCGGCCGATGTCGCCCTCCTTCCACCGCGCGTAAGTGCGCTTGGAGATGCCGCCCAGCAGAACGCAGGCTTGCGCTTCCGTCACGCACCAATGGCGGAACAGGTTGACCGCTGCACGCGCCATAGCCGCGCCTTCTTCATCGGTGATGTATACGGCGGTGTCTTGCCTTATGGGATGAGCGACTTGCTGCAGGGACATGCTTACCTCAATACTGCATTTTGGCGATATATAGTTACTTTCACGCCATTTGGCAATATTGAGGATATTACATACGTTTTGCCACCACCACCGGCGCGATGCGCGCTCTATTTGGTTGAGGTCTCACAGGGGCATGGCGCTGATGATCCAATCGCGCTTTCAAGCGCGCTGCGCGAGACCGGCTGCGTTCAAGCTCCTGGTCCAGACGCTCAAAGATTGGCCAATAGGCCTCGCCATAAAGATCAACCAGCTGAGCGGCGACTATAAGAGCGCTCTCAATATCCTGCGCGCTCACAGTCCGAGGTTGCTCGCTTGGATGTCGCATGTCAGCCACCAAAGGGCTCCAAGACGAGGTCTTGATTGACGATAACCCGCAAACGCCAGCCAGGACGGATGGTGACGGTCGGCTGAACGGCCAGCTGGCGGGTCACGATTTCTTGGCCAGCTTGATTGAGCGTTTGCTGCCCACCGTCGCGCAGCGCTTGCAAGATTTGATCCTCGCCGCGATCACGGCCGATCTCCGTGCCAACGGACAGCACCGATGACAGGATGGCGGCCTTAAACAGCTGCCAGCCATGGTGATCGACTTTGTCTTTGAGGCCCGCATAGCCAGCAAGATCGACGCCGGGTAGATTCTCCAGGAGCATGGAGCTGCCATCTGGCAAGATCAGCCGGTTCCAAACCACAAGCGCACGCGATTGGCCAAAGGCGATGACGCTGTCATAGCGGCCAAGCAATCGCGTGCCCTGCGGGATGAGCAAATGAGTGCCTGTGGCCGTATCATAGACATGCTCAGTCACTTGCGCGATGACTTGGCCTGGCAGATCAGAGTTCAGCCCCGTGATCAAACTCGCGGGAATGATGGTGCCCGCCATGACCTGATAGGCTGAGACTGGTATCTGCAAGCTGTGCGGATTGTAGATGGCGGTCTCAACCTCCTCGCCAAGAAACGCTTCCTTCCGCTGTTGTCGGTTTGGGTCAGGCGCGGCAGCAGCTGACAGCTCCGGCGGCAACAAGGCAGCCAATTGATCGAATGGATCAAAACCAACATTTGGTGTGGGCTGCTGAAAGGACGGCAAACCGCTATTGGTTTGCGTCTTCTCGATAAAGAACAATTGTGAGGCGCGAGCTTCAGTGACGGGTGATGCGCCCTCCCCGCTGTGCTGTGCTTGTCGCAGCGTTGCAGGGTCAAAGCGGAAAGGGTTGTCTTGAAGAGGCGCTTGCGTAGGCGCATCGATAAACGCTGCGCCAAGATCGCCGGGGAGCGGAGGACCAAGGGCAATCGGTGCATCTCGCACCACGCCGTCATAGCTTTCAGGCAGCGAATTAAAGGCATCGGGCATGGGCTTGATCGTGGTGTTGTATAGCTCCTGGGTTGCAGCGACTCTTTGGGCCGGCGGCCTTAGCGCATATGCCGCGGCGCCGATCAAAAGAAGGGCCGCGCCGCCGACCGCCGTCATCAGCACAGTTTTGTTAAACCGCTTCACCGGCCGTGGCTTGGCACGGATGGCCAGCTCTGGGTTGGCCGCCGTCATCGCCCAACTTTCCCATTGGTGCGCAGGATGCGGACGACTTGCTGGTTCTTCTCGCCAAGACGCAGTTCAGCGGCGGCAAACAACCGGTCAACGATATAGTAATTGCCGTTTACCCGGTAATTCACCAGCTGGCTATCGCCACTGCGGCCCACGACAAACAGCGGCGGCGCTTCGCCTTGATCCAGCCGGGCTGGGAACTGAATGAAGACCTTGCGGCCATCATCAAAGGCACGCAGTGGCCGCCAGGGCGGGCTGTCGCCGTCGATCGCGTAGCGGAAGTTGAGGCGTTCACTGGCCAGGCCGCGCGCGGCCTTGGCCTGCGCTTTGCGTTTCGTCTTCTTGGCCTTTGCCTTCTCTCGCGAGAGCTCTTCATGGGG
>JBCCDR010000277.1:0-4094 GCA_039030675.1 Pseudomonadota bacterium
CCGTATGAAAATGTCCGTGAGGCAGCCTTTCCGCCTATCCTGGTGACCGGCGGCCTCAGCGACCCGCGGGTGACCTATTGGGAGCCCGCCAAATGGACGGCAAAACTGCGCGATCACAGCCAATCGAACGCGCCCATCATCATGAAGATGAACATGGGCGCGGGCCACCAAGGCAAGTCGGGCCGCTATGAGTCGCTTGAAGAAACGGCGGAGGAATATGCCTTTTTGCTTGCCGCCTTTGGGAAAGATGATGCTTCGTAAACTCGCTTTTGTGTGTGTCCTTATGCTGGCTGGTCCAGCAGCAGCGCAAACCTGCCCAGACGGCTTCGTCCCGTCCGCGAAATCGCCAACCGGCTGTATGCCGCTCAGTGATGCGCCGGACTTATTCAGCGACGATGGCTTTGCGCTGCCCGCGGCGCCTGAAGTCTCCATCCCAGGTGGCCCAGCGCCGCAGCCGTTGTGCACCTTGCCGGCGACTTACGATTTTGAAAAAGACCGCTACAACCCCGGCCTGCTCACCGCCGCGCAATATCGCCGCTGGTCCATCTCCGGCTATGACCGCAAAAACCCCACCCATCTTTATTTTCTCGGCCTCATGATTGAATACGGCCATCACATGGGCAAAGACCCGCTACGCGCCCAGCGCCTGTATCAGGAAGCCGCCGACATGGGCCTGCGCATTGCCCAAGAGCGCTTGGGGCTCATTGCGTGCTCTAAAAAGCTCTACTGCACCTCCGCGCGCATTTTCTTCAAAGCCGCCAACCGCGGCAGCAAAGTCGCGCGTATGGAGCTGTCCAAGCATTACCGCTGGGGTGAGGGCGTCTTCTATGACCCCATCACCGCCTATTTGTGGGCCTGGCTTGGCATGGAGAAAACCAAAGGCAATTGGCTTGTCACCGATCCACCTGGCGAGAGCTATCTGCGCAGCATTGAAGACATCTTGACCGATAGCGACCTGGAAGAAGCTGAAACGCGCATTAACGCTTGGAAAAACGGCTTCGACACCAGCCGGCTGCGCTGCCAGCAGGATTAAGCCCATGACCAAGGCCGCGCTTGCGCTCCACTACCAAAATGATGTCCTCCATCCCGACGGCAAAATCGCGCTAGGGCTGGCGAAGCAGCCTGATAAGCGTGACGCCCTCATCGCTGGCGCCCAGGCGTTTTTGCGCGCTGCGCGCCGCATGGAGATGCCCATCATCCATGTGGTGATTCGTTTTGCGGAAGACGGCAGCGATATCGTGCAAAACAATGCCTTGTTCAAAGGCGTTTATGAGGCGCAGGCCATGCGCGAGGGCAGTTGGGGCGCGCAGTTTTATGAGGGCCTTGGCCCTGAAGAGGGCGAGCGGGTTGTCCGCCATACCCGGGTGAGCGCGTTTTACGGCTCCTATCTCGATGCGGTGCTTGCCGGCATGGGCGCTGAGACGCTCTATTTGGGCGGCATTGCCACCAACTCCGTCGTTGAACACACCGCGCGCGACGGCGCTGACCGCGGCTTTGTGGTGAGCGCTGTCGAACAAGCCTGCGCCACCGCGCGTGATGACCTGCATGTGGCTGCCTTAGAAAACATCCGCTTGATAGGCTCCGTCGTATCGGTGAGTGACTTTGAAACACTGTAAGGTGGTCCATGGCCGCGCAGTATATTTCCATCACTGGCCTTCGCCTTAAAAAATGGTGGCACTGGCCCCTCTTTTGGCGGCACGCGCTTGCCTCCATGGTCCAAGCGCGCCGGTCAGAGGGGAATATTTCTGCAGAGGCGCGCCAGATTGACGGCGTGCACCATACGTTGACAGTTTGGCGCGACCGTAAGGCCATGCTGGCCTTTGTGCATTCTGCCAGCCATGCGAAGGCCATTGCCGTCTTTAGCCGAATCGCGACCGGCAAAACGCATGGCTATCTGAGCGATAGCGTGCCTGACTGGGCTGAGATTCCCGCCATCTGGCATGAGAAAGGCCGGGAATACCTGCCGCGCTAGAAATTCTGAGATCCTGTGATATGCTTCAACCTTAAAGCAATTCCAATGTTGAGACAGAACGGGAGAGTGGAATGGCGACGCAGCCCATCAATGAGTTTGACCCCAACCGTAAGAACCATATGCGTCTGGAGGATGGGTCCACCATCATTCGCACCAGCGAGGTGCCAATGACGCCGCTGGAGGGTGGCCTGAAAGGCATTCACTATAAGATCCTGAATTACGACAAAAACCGCGGCTATTTGGTGATGTACAACACCTTCGAGCCAGGCAGCCGGTTCCAGCCGCATAAGCATTTGGGCATGGTGGAAATCCATATGATTTCCGGCAGCTTCTTTTATGACAGCGGCGCGGTCTATGCGGGCGATTATATGTGTGAAGCCGGCGGCATCAGCCACGCGCCGGGCACGGATGAAGGCGCTGAAATGATCACCGTGTTGCACGGTCCGCTGCAAATGATTGGTCCCGACGGCGAGATTGAAGCCACGGTTGGGATTGATGAGATCTACGGCCGCGCTGAGGCCAATGGCGCCGTGGCGCATCTCGTCGCCACGGGCACCGGCAGCTAAGGCCCGGGTGAGATAGCCCCTATGGCCGTGCTGTTTATTGGCCAATTGCGCTTTAAAGATCGCGAGCGTTTCCGGCTCTATGAGGAGGCGTTCCCCGCTCTGTTTGACAAGACAAATGGCAAAGTCATCGCCGTTGACGATGCGCCAAAAGTCATGACCGGGGTGTGGCCCTATGACCGGATGGTGGTGCTTGAATTTCCAACGCAGGACGAAGCAGAGGCCTTCTTTTCAAGCCCCGCCTACAAAGCCATCGCCGTCGACCGTGATGCCGGCGCTGAGCTAACGGCAGTCATCGTGCCGCGATATGATGGCCCTGTTGGCAAGTGACGGGGTCAAAACCACCTCGTTGAGGCGCATTCTTGCCGCCTTCGGCTTCGATTGGCCCGAAAATATGATCGTTTTCCTTGGCGGGCGCGCTGCAATGCTTGGTTTATTAAGCAAAGGTGCCTATATAGCGGTCCCAGCGAAATGGCCGGGGCTGTCCCGGCGCTACATATGGAGAGACGCTCATACTTAAGGGGAATTCCTCAGGGAACCAGGGCCCACGCGCCAACGAAATGATTTTAGCGCGTGAGGTGAGGCTGATAACGGATGACGGCGAGAACATCGGCGTTATCAAAACGGAAGACGCAAGAGTGAAGGCGCGCGAAGCGGGCCTCGACCTCGTGGAAGTGTCGCCGCATGCTGATCCGCCGGTCTGCAAGCTGCTTGATTATGGCAAGTTTAAATACGAGGCCCAGAAAAAGGCCAACGCCAATCGCAAGAAGCAAAAGACCCAGGACATCAAAGAAATCAAGATGCGCCCTGGCATTGATACCCATGATTATGACGTCAAGATGCGCTCCATCAATCGCTTCATCGATGATGGCGACAAGGTCAAAATAACCCTGCGTTTCCGCGGCCGCGAGCTCGCGCACCAAGAGCTGGGCATGGATGTGCTCAAACGCGTGCAAGAGGATGTGCATGAGATCGCCAAGGTGGAGGCCATGCCGAAAATGGAAGGCCGCCAAATGATCATGGTGATTGCGCCGCGTTAGAGGGCACGGTTAGCCAAACCGCTATGCTGAACTCGATTCAGCATCTTTTTGCGTTGAATGCTCAGGCTGTTGAGAGAGGCCCTGAATGACGTTCAGGGCTGTGGATGGGAGCAGACCTCAGTGCAATCGTTCTGCGGTCACCCCGGCCTCTTTCAGGAGCGTAATCAGGTCGCCAGGCCCGATGAGGTGTCCTGCGCCCACAGCGATGAACTCCTCTTCCGGCGTGTCGAGATACGCCAAAATCGGGTCAATCCAGGCCTGGTTGCGCTTGGTGAGTACAGCGTCGTGGATCGCGGGGTGGAATTGTGAGGGGTCCAGAATAAATGCAGCCAAGTCGCTTTGATTGCCGCTGCGCCAGGCGTTGTACAAATCGCCGATGGCCTCGCCGCCGCTCAGCGCCTGCTCAATGGCCGCTTGCAGCATGATGATTTGATGCTCTTCTGCTAAAGACGCAATGGCTGATAGGCCGTCCAGCGGGCCTTCTAAAGCACCAACGCCTTCACCATCTTTCTCAAAGCG
>JBCCDR010000278.1:0-4069 GCA_039030675.1 Pseudomonadota bacterium
CCCTGGGCCGCCGCCATCTTAGAACTCTCAAAGGGCTCCACAGCGGACATCAACGACATTGAGAGCGTGCTCGAAGGCGCGAAAGCCAAGATGGCCACGCTCAAACTGGATGGCCGCACCCGCTATGTGCCCGGCGATTTCCACACCGTCGACTTCGGCACCAATATCTATGACATCGTCGTCCTCGGCCACATCTGCCGGACCGAAGGCCCTGGCAAAGCGCCCGGGCTCATCGCCCGCGCGGTCGACGCGCTCAAACCCGGCGGCCAGCTCATTTTAGCCGATTATTTCGCTGACAATGACCGCAAGCTCAACGCCTTTGGCGTCCAGATGGGTCTGACCATGCTGGCCAATACAAAGAATGGCCAGGTGCTCACCAACGCGCAGGTCTATGGCTGGCTGCAAGCCTGCCCGCTAGAGGCCATCCGCTTCCTCGAGCCCATCGGCTATAATTTCGCCTATGTTGCAACTAAGACCCTTTGATAGAGAGAGCCCCCATGTCTGACACCACGCCCCAGCCGATCGATACCTTGGTGAGCGGCTGGTATGTGGTCACCATGAATGAGACCCGCGACATAATTCACCGCGGGTCGGTCGCCATCAAAGACGATAAAATCGTGGACGTTGGCAAAACGGTGGACTTAGAGCGCCGGTACACACCCAAACAACGCATTGGCGGCGACCGCTTTGTGGTCACCCCGGGCATGATCAACTCCCACATCCACATTACGGGCGAACCCATTACGCGCGGCTATGTGCCCGATGACACGCCGTTTGAGGAAAATGTGTATCAATGGCTGTGCCCGCTCTATGCCGTCGCCAATGCGGCTGAAGAGAAAGTCTCCGGCCAGCTGGCCAGCATTGAGATGCTGCGCTCTGGCACCACCAGCTTTTTAGAAGCGGGCACCATCAACTATCTCGATGATGTCATTGAAGGCCTGGTCGATGTGGGCATACGCGGGCGCGTTGGCAAATGGGTCTGGGACTTACCGCCTGAACCCTCCGTCTATCGCCAAACAACTGACCAAGCCATTGGCCACTTAGAAAAACAGCTCAATGAGCATAAGTCCCACGCCGACGGCCGCATCGGCGCGTGGAGCATTGTGGTGGGCCACACGACGTGTTCCTCACCTCTCTGGTCAGCTGCCAAAGAGCTGGCAATAGAGCATGACACGGGCTTTGGCTTTCATATGTCGCCTGCAAAGGCGGACCCGGATGGCTTCGTTGCCGAGTTCGGGCAGCGGCCCATTGAGCGCCTGTTTGAGGAGGAAATCCTTGATTCCCGCTGCGCCATCACCCACTGCGTGCACATGTCCGACCATGAGATTGACTTGATGGCCCAGGCCGGCGTGAGCGTGGCCCACTGCCCGACGACGGCGCTGAAAGTCAGCTACGGCGTCACCCAAATCGGCAAATTCCCGGAGATGGCCCAGCACGGCATCAACGTTGGCATCGGCACGGATGGCAACAATGCGTCCAACTATTCAGACCTGATGCGCGCCACCTATTTGGTGGCCGGCCTGTTTAAAGATGCGCGCACGGACCCACAGATGTTCCCAGCCGAAATCGCCTATGAAATGGCCACCTTGAACGGCGCCAAAGCCCTACAAATGGAAGGCGAGATTGGCGCGCTCAGGCCCGGCTATAAAGCTGATATGGTGCTGCACGACACCGACCGGCCCGAATGGCGCCCACTGCTGAATGTCATGAACCAACTGGTTTGGTCCGCTGACGGGCGGGGCGTCCACACGGTCTTAGTGGACGGCAAAGTCGTGATAGAAGACAGCCGCTGCCTTACCTTGGATGAAGACAAACTCTGGCACGATGCCCAGCAAATGGGTGAGGCCATCACCGGGCGTTCCGGCCTGCCAGACAAAGCAAAATTCCCCGTCATTTAAATTAAGAGAGAGACTGACCCATGAGCGATGCGCCAGAATTTAAGCTCGACCGCCAACGCTGGACCCATATGGCCCTGCACGTGTCTGACATCGACGCGTCCATCGCCTGGTACGAGCGCTTCACCCACCTGACCTTGCTCGACAAGCGCCAAGATGTGGATTCCCACGCGGCCTGGCTGGCCGACAAAGAAGAGACGTCCAGCCCCTTCATCCTAGTGCTCGGACAGTTTTTAGAAGGCAAAGACCCCTTCTCGCCAGCCCCGCACCACCCCATCGGACCCTTCTCCCACATCGGCATTGAAGCCATGTCCAGAGAAGAGGTCGATAAAGCTGCAGCACTGGGCAAAGAAGCCGGCTGCCTCGCCATCGGCCCCTTAGAGCGGCCCGCGCCGGTTGGCTATGTCTGCTTCTTAAAAGACCCCGATGGCAACACCGTCGAGTTCTCCTACGGGCAGGGCGTCTATGACATGTTCAAGGAAAAATGGGGCGCCGGCGCGTAGCGCTGAATCAATCTAAGTGACTGGAGACTATTTCTGCATAATTTATCTTATGTTAAATAAGGTTTGCAGACATCGGGTGCTTGGCGCTTTGGTGCTGAGGTACCGTGTTGCGCTAAATTTCTGGTGCAAAGCATCTCACCAGCGCAAGACGCCCTAAGGCTGATCAACCAGACTTCTCATGCTGTGAAAGCCAGAAGCTTCTGGGGCTTTCGTCGAAAGCGGCTTTAAAGCTACGCGAGAAATGGGCGCTGTCCTTAAAGCCCCAGCGGTAGGCAATTTGCGTGATCATCGGTTTGGTCGAACGGGATTTGAGCAAATCGCGGCGGGCATTCTCCAGGCGTTGGCGTTTGATCCATTCACGCACGGTGTACTCACCGGTCTCAAACAGCTTGCGCACGTAGCGCGTAGAGATGCCATGCGCCTCAGCAATGGCGCTCACACTCAGGTCGCTGTCCTTCAGATTTTGATT
Organism: Pseudomonadota bacterium; assembly: GCA_039030675.1. GTDB lineage: Bacteria > Pseudomonadota > Alphaproteobacteria > Sphingomonadales > CAKZYD01 > CAKZYD01. The sequence continues at coordinate 2,868 of JBCCDR010000278.1, forward strand.
GATGTAGGCATGAATACGCTCCCGCAGGACATGCGGGGCTTGGGTCAGATGGCGCGCGCCGGCAGCGTCTGCCGTATCGGCAATCGCGGCAAGGCACAGATCCAGCAGCGCGGCTTCCAACTGATCCACGCTTTGCCCGCGCATGGCCAGGCTTTGCCCAAAACTATTCTGCGCCATCTGGCTAACCACAGCGCCTATCCCGCTCGCGCCGCTCACCCGCAAGGACGTCACATCGCTCAGCCGGATATGGCGCCCGACAATCATCGCCCGCGGCACCTTTAACACCAGCTGGCCAAAGGCGCCATCAAAGGCAAGGTCATAGGGCTGCGCGGTGTCAAACAACGCAAAATCGCCCTCCTCTAGATCCGCCAAGCGGCCGCATTGGCGCGTGCGGGCCTTGCCCTTGATCTGAAAATTGATAAGACACCAATCCGCCTGGGACCGGCGCACCTGCCCTTGGGAGCGGATCACGGTTTGCGGTGCGGCCATGACTTCAGCGAAGCTGAGACTGGCGAGCGAGCGAGTGCGCAAAGCGGCAGAAAACCGCGTATCGCCGCGCGCCCGGCAATCCAGCTCTACAAAGGTCTCGCGCACCAGATCGGACCAAAAAGCCTCGCGTTCTGAGGCGGTCACCTCACTGGTTGAGCGTTCGATAATCATAGCCTCGCTGCTCCATGCCCTGCCTGCTCAGTCCGTCTGACAGTAAGCCGATCGAGCGATCAGTCAATTCCGGTAGAGACACAAAATAGCGCCGCCGCCGCCAAGCGGTACGGGGTGAGGGCCCTAGTGTGAAAGCTGAAATCGCCCCTTGCCCCTCCAGCGAAAGGATCCGTTATGGCCCCGAAAGACCCGCCGAAGCAAAAGCCGAAAGACCTGGCCTATGCGGCCTATGTGGTTGATTTTGATGAGACGCCGCAAGTCTTCACCAATGCCTATATCGGGATTGAAACACCGCGCTGTGATGAAGCGATGGGCATCGCCAAACGTCTGGAGCTAATCAGCTTATTGAGCGGTCCTTTCGCTCCAGACGTGATTGAATGCGGCACAGTAGAAGACGACACGCCCCCAGGCTCGGGTCAAGACCGTCGCCTCCGGCAAGGACGTCTGCTTCGTCGGCACCAAACGCCAGTCCCGCGGCATCCTTGAACAGTACGTCCCCGACGTCGGCATGCACTACGTCACCGAGCGCTGGCTCGGCGGCA
>JBCCDR010000279.1:0-4047 GCA_039030675.1 Pseudomonadota bacterium
GCCGGTATGAGAACAGTGCGAACACCCCACCGGCTGGTAGACACCGCCGGAATTTCCGACCCCCAACCTCTCCACCGCACTACGCGGACCATCAAAGGGCTGCTTGCAATGATCACAGAGCCGGCGCACTAACCGCTGCGCCAAAACCAGCCGCAAAGACGAGCCAAGCAAAAAGGGCTCGACACCCAAATCCCGCAGCCTGACGATGGCGCCAACCGCATCATTGGTGTGCACGCTGGACAAAACCATATGCCCAGTGAGCGAGGCTTGGATGGCAATTTCTGCGGTCTCGAAATCGCGGATTTCGCCAACCATGATGACGTCCGGATCTTGCCGCAAAATGGCGCGCAGGCCGGTGGAAAACGTCATCCCGACCTTGGTGTTCACTTGTGTCTGACCAACGCCATCGACGGCATATTCAACCGGGTCCTCCACGGTCAAAATATTGCGCGCGCCATCATTGAGGAGCCGAAGCGCGGCATAGAGCGTCGTGGTTTTACCAGAGCCTGTGGGGCCGGTGACAAGCACAATACCATTGGGCTGACTGAGCACGCTTGTCATCTGCGCGTGAAGGTCGCCCGGCATGCCAAGGTCAGCTAAGCCAATTTCGGCCTGATCGCGGTCAAGCACCCGCATGACCACGCGCTCACCCCCGCGCGACGGCAGCGTTGAGACCCGCACATCCAGCGCGCGTTCCCCGCGCATTAATGTGATGCGTCCATCTTGCGGAATGCGCCGTTCAGCAATGTCCAACCGCGCCATGACTTTAATCCGGCTCACCAACATGGAGGTGATTTTTGCCGGCAAACGCAGAACCTCGCGGAGCACACCATCCACACGCAGCCGCACCACCACATCGTTCTCATAGGGCTCGATATGAATATCCGACGCACCCGTGCGGGCGGCTTCCGCGATCAGCTGGTTGATCAGCTGGATGACAGGTGCATCATCCTGGGTATCCAGCAAATCTGCCGCCGTCGGCATTGCTTCGGTGAGGCCGCCTAGCCCTTCCTCATCGTCGAGGCCTGAGGTGACAGCCGAGGCATCAATGCTCTGGTTGCTGTAATGCGCCGCCAGCAGGTCATCAAACTCACGGTCCGTCTTTTTAATGACCGTGAAAGGGCCTCCGATAATGCGGCGTGCCTCACCCAGGACGGACGGATCAGCCGTGTCCCGAAGCGCCACCGCCATCGCGCCATCTGTATTGATGGGCAGAAAACCAAAGCGTTTCGCGTCTGAATATGCCAGCTCAGCTGTCATGACTTACTGTTTTTCTTCTGGCTGTTTTTCTTCTGGCTGTTTTTCTTCTGGCGGCGGGAGCTCAAGACCGCGCTCACTTGGCAGCGCAGCACCCATATACTCACGCACCAGAGCATCTAGACTATACTCCGATTTGAGGCCCCGCGCACGCATATCAAGGCGCACTTGATCCATCCGGCGACCTGACAGCGCCTCAGCATCTTCCTTACTGGTCACCACAGTCGGGCGAATGAAAATCATGAGATTTGTGCGCGCACGCGTGCGCGCCCGGCTTTTGAACAACACGCCCAAAAGCGGAATGCTGCTGAGGAAAGGAATGCGCTCCATCGAGCGGCGTTCGGACTCTTCTAACAGACCGCCAAGGGCGACGATTTGGCCATCATCCACTGTGATGGTTGTTTCCACTTCGCGCTTGTTCAAAATTAAATCGTTGAAATCGTCGGAAACGGGCCCAGCAATCGACGACACTTCCTGGCGCAAAAATAAGGTAATCTCGCCGCCCTTGTTAATCTGCGGGCGCACTTCCAGCTGAATGCCTACATTCTGGCGCTCGACCGTTCGGAAAGCATTTTCAAAGGTATTGGCTAAGGCTTCCCCCGTAGTAATCGGGATTTCCTGACCAACCAGAATGCGTGCCTGCTGATTGTCCAGCGTCATGATAGATGGCGTCGACAGCATGTTAGAGGCGCTGTCGGACTGGATGGCATTGATGATGGCGCCAAACAGCGCGTTATCACCAATCTCTCCGCCCACGCCGAGCAATCCACCGCTCACGCCCAACAAAGAGGAGACGGCGGCCTGTTCAACGGCATTGCGAGCTGGACTGTTATTGGTGGTCCGGACGATGCCGCCATCGATTGTGGTTTCCGTGGTGTCAAGCTCATTGGCGCCGACGGCGCCCGCGATGGCCAACAAGTTTGGCTGGGTATTGGAATAGTTGGTGGCAGCAAGCGGGATGACGCTATCGCCCGTGCCGCCAAGGAGGAATTGAACCCCTAGATTCCGCGCGGCGCCGTCAGAGATCTCCACGATCAGCGCTTCGACCATGACCTGCGCCCGGCGTTTGTCGAGCTGTTCGACAATGTCCATGATGGCGCGCTGCAGGTTAGCCGGCGCTGAAACCACCAACGCATTTGCGCCTTCAAAGCGGGCAATGGTGGGACGGCCTGCCTCAACAGGACGCGCCCGCGCCTGAGCGCCATCGTCACCCGCCGGCGCTGCCACGGCGGCCACCTGCCCCACCATTTGCTGGAGGACCGGAAGGATCTGGTCAGCATCGGCATGCTCGAGATAAACGACGCGGACATCGCCGCTGATTTGAGCGCGTTCATCCAGATCTTTTGCAATCTTCGACAAGGCTTTGACGCTTGCCGCATCCCCGCGCAGAACCAACCCATTGGTGCCCGCAACGGGAACGATGCTGAGCGGGACCTGACCTGTGCGCACGTCGCCCTGCAACGCCGTCAACGTGGTGACCATATCGCGCGCACTCATGTTTTCCAGCGAGACGACTTGCATGGTGCGATTGTCGCGGTCGATGCCGCGGAGCACCTTTTTCAGCTGCGCGATCGCATCGGCATACTCAACCAAGATGATCGCGTTCCCAGCCCGGCTGGCGATGATTTGGCCATTGTCTGAGGCGAGCGGCGAGAGTGCATTGAGCGCGGTTTCCGCATCCACAAAGCGCAGCGGCACCACCTCCGTGGTCAGCGCATTGGCGCCAATGGCCCCTGCCCCGCCGCGCGCTTTTTGCGCTTTGACAACGCGAAAGCCGCCAGGAATGCCAGCGGCAGGCACCGCGCTAAATCCATTGGCACGCAGCGCGGCCAAAAAGGCCTCAAAGTACTCCCCTTGCGACAGCGGCACTTCACTGATGATGGTGATTGTACCCTTCACATCAGGATCGACAATGAAGGTGCGCCCTGTCGAGCGAGAGACCTCCTGCACAACCGCGCGAATGTCAGCCTCACGCAAATTCAGCGTCTGCTGCGCATAGGCAGGAATCGGCAGGCACCAGATCAAACCCGCCAGCGTACAGATGAGGCGCATATATGAGGAGAGCGACTTCACGGACGCAAAACTTTTTCCATCACTTGCCCATCGCGTTTAATGCGAACGCGGACGGGCTCGCGCGAGGTTCGGAGCGCTGCAAACCCATCCAACTCAGACACGTTTTGAACTGTTTTTCCATTGATTGACAACAAGATATCGCCAGCGGTTAAACCATAAGGCGCTAAAAAGCTGGGATCCAACGGACCTGGCAGACGAATACCTTCAGCAGCGCCCGTTCGTGCAGCCAGCGGCGCATCTGCTGCAGGCGCGTCATCGAGATAAAGCGTGGACGTCTCACTGCCGCGAGACAAAATAACAAAGTCAGCGCCTATGTCGGACACCATCGTGTCCGCATCAAGGGCTTCTCCCTTTCTGAAAACCAATTGCGGCTTGCCTCTGCCTTGCGAGAGAATGGCTGTTGGGCCCTCGGCGCGAAAGGAAACACCGTGCAGCTGCCAAGGTCCGCTGCTGCCAGTTTGCCGCACTTGATTGGAGGGCCAAAAGATATCGTAAGCCGGCATCTGGGCACTTGAACTGGACGCACGCGCGGACAACGGGTTGATTTGCCCAATGGGTCCAACCGGGGTGAGAAGACGCAACACAAGAAGGGCGCATAAGGCGGCGATGCAAGCGAGCAGGATCACCTCAACACCCGCGATTGCCGCACGCAAAGCCCCCAACCGCGTCTCGCCACCCATGATCATACACACTTCCTACAACAGCCAAGGGCAGCAC
>JBCCDR010000280.1:0-4040 GCA_039030675.1 Pseudomonadota bacterium
ATGCCTTCTTTGCGCAGCCGTCCGAGATGATCGAGCAAGACCAGGTTGTCATTCACCACAACGCCCGCTGCCGCGACGATGCCAAGAATGGAGAACATCGACAAGTTCATGCCCATGAACCCATGGCCGACAACCGCGCCGGAGAAGCCAAAGGGAATGGCCGTTAAGATGATGAAGGGAACGCCGTAAGAGCGGAATGAGACGGCCAGAATGGCGTAGATGACGAAGACAGCAACCACCAGATTGGTGGCAAGGGACAGGACGAATTCACCTTGCTCCTCCGCATCGCCGGCCTTTTTTATGGTGGCGGTGGGGAATTGCTTGGCCCATTTTTCTTTATTCTCTTCAAAGATTTGGCGAACAACTTGCGCGTAATCTGTCGAGTCCAGCGCTTCGGCTGTAATGTGCGCTACGCGCTTTCTGTCTTCGCGCTCAATGCGCACAGCGCCCACGCCAAATTCCGCTTCGGCAACAGCGTCGAAGGGAATTTCAATACCATCACCAACACGAATGCGTGTTTCGCTTAGACTTTCAACACTTTCGCGGGTTTTGCGCGGATAGCGGACCATGACGCGCACATCATCTTTGCCGCGCGGGATACGCTGCGCTTCGGCGCCAAAGAACCCTGCACGCACCTGCTGCGCTAAGTCCGACAACCCTAAGTTCAAGCTTTCCGCTTGCGGGCGCAGATTTAAAACAATTTCCGGCTGCGGGTCAGACATGCTGTCTTTCACATCATAAATCCCGCCATAGCTGCGCAGCTCTTGTTTGATGGCTGCGACGGCTTTCTCAATCTCCTGCGTGTTATTGCTGGAGACTTGGATGTCGATGTCTTTTCCATCCGGCCCAATCGAGGTTGCATAGGTAATATCTTGCGCTGCGGGGATTTCCCCTAGGTTCTCACGCCACCGCCGTGAGAACTCTGCTGCATCAACGCCTTCCACGCCTTCAAGCGATGGGAAGGCAAAGGCCTCAACGGAGTTGTCGAACGCGAAAGACATGACCATGGAGAGCGGCGTATAGCCTTCCTGCTCCATGCTATCATTGGCTTTGATTGCTGCTGCTTCCAGCCGTTCTTGAATGCGCGCTGAGCGTTCAAACGCTGCGTTTTCAGGCAGCTCGATAGTCACAGCCACGAAGTCTGCAACAACCTGCGGGAAGAAGGACAGGCGTATCCAGCCGCCTGCTACAAGGGACAGGCAAATCATGAAAAACAGCACGAAGCCTGTGACGGTAACGGTGCGCCATTTCAGCGCCAGGCTAATAAGCGGCCTGTAGCGCGTCTCAATGAAATGGCGCATGCCGTCAGCAAAGCGCTGCTGAATTTGCATCAACCGGCCCGGCTGGGCGGGGAGCGGTTTCATATCCTTCAAATGCGCTGGCAGGATGAGGAGGCTCTCAATCAGCGAAAAGGTCAATGCGCCAAAGACCACCAGCGGGATGTTCATGGCTGTGTCACGCCAGTTTCCAGGTACGGCCAGCATGGGCGCGAAGAAAATCAGTGTGGAGAGAACAGCGAGGAAGACCGGTGAGGACACACGTGACGCGCCGCGTATTGCAGCCTCAAGCCCTGTCATGCCGCGCTCGTGGCGTGCATGGATTGCCTCGCCCACGATGATGGCATCGTCCACCACGATGCCGAGCACCAGGAGGAACGCAAAGAGCGAAATCATATTGAGCGAGATGCCCAGCCACGCCATAGACCAGATGGCGCCGAAAAAGGCGATGCCGATGCCAACGGCTGTCCAAATGGCCACTGCCGGCCGCAGGAATAAGAGCAGCACCACAAAGACCAGCAACAAACCACTCAGCCCGTTGCCCAGTAACATGCTGATGCGGTCTTTAAACGTCAGGGATGCATCGTCCAGAACTGTAACGTTCAAGCCCTCGGGGATGTTGGGCGCGAAATCATCAAGATAGTCGCGCACAATCCGCGCGGTCCGCGTTACGTCTGGCTCAGACACGGAGAGCACGTTGACGAGAATGGCGCGCTGGCCATTGAGCCTGGCCCTAAGGTCACGCTCGACAAAGCCATCGATAACTGTACCGATATCTTTGATTTTTATGACCGTGCCGTCGGGCTGTTGCACCACGACAATCTCTTCAAAGTCAGCCTTGTTATAGGCCTGGCCTTTGGTGCGCAGGGTGATGTCACCCATGGAGGATTTTATGTTACCCGCTGGCAAGTTAAGCGAGTTGCTTGCCACCGCGCGTTGGACGTCTGCTAAGCTAAGACCATAGCGACGCAAGCTTTCCTCTGGCACTTCGATGGCGACTTCAAAATCGCGGACGGCCTGCAGCTCTGCTTTGTCGATGTTGTCTTTGGCCGCGATATCATCGCGAATACGTTCGGCCCATTTCTTAAGCGTCGCTTCATCCAAGTCGCCATACACCGCAAGCATCATTTCGCGCTGCTCTCGCGCGTTGGCGAATTCAGCCACAATGGGGCGTTCGGCTTCGGTCGGGAAGGTGTTAATCCCGTCCACACGCGCCTTCACGTCGTCGAGCAGCACGCGGATGTCATAGCCGTTTTGTACTTCCGCTACGACTTGCCCAAACCCTTCTTGGGCTGTGGATGTGATTTCTTTGATGCCTTCCAGGTCTTGGATGGCCTCTTCGACACGAATGAGAATACGCTCTTCAACCTCTGCAGGACCGGCGCCCAAATAGTTGACGGTTACGCCAACGGATGATGAGGCGACGGAGGGGAAGAATTGGCGGTCAACTTGGAAAAAATAGGCGAATGTGCCGCCTAAAAGGATGGCGAACATAAGCAAGTTGGCGCCAACAGGATTGTCAGCAAACCAGGCAATCAGTTTGTTCATGGTGCGCCTCCAGCGCTCACGCTGCCGATGCTGGCGCCTGCGCCGCCGCCCAGGCGGGTGCCGATCTCAACTTCCATGCCGTCAATAGGGGCATCAATGTCCGTCATTAAAAGCATATCACCCTGCTTTAGCCCCTCTTGGATATAGGCGTACTCTGCAGTCGTTCTAAGAACCGTTACGGACTTAAAGTCCAACCGGTTTTGTGAATTGACGGTGATGACCACATTATTGTCGCGCAAGGCGCGCCGGGGCAGGCGAAAGACGTTCTTATAGCGCTTGCCCGTAATCTGCGCGGTGACGAACAAACCCACGCTCAGTGGCGCTTTTGCGGCATTGGCGTCTGGGCCGAGGTTGAAGGGGTCTGCAACATCGGCAATGGCGACAACGACCCGGCTGCGCGGATCAATCGCACCATCAGTCCTGCGGATGAGGCCTTCCCAGCTGGTCGGGACCCCGCCAATAGTCGCGTTAATAGTCACCGGGACCGGCGCCATGTTCTGGCGTGGTGACATGGGCAGGTCTAAAAACCCGGCTTGACGGTCTGTCAGCGGGAGCCGGATTTCCACCACATCGGTTGCATAGACAGTGCCGACGGCCTGGCCTGGGCTCACAAACTGGCCGATATCCACATTTTTTTGTCGGACGCGGCCTGCAAAGGGCGCGCTGAGCTGTGTGCGCTCTAAATTGAGTTTTGCATCGGCCAGGCTTGCCTCAGCGGCATTCAGGCGCGCTTGCGCTTCGGCAAGTTGTGGTTTGCGCAGCACCAACGGTGTGGGCTCGCCCTCTCCGCCAAGCAGCTCCCAATCGCGGGCCGCTTGGTCAGATTCAGCCTGTTCTAAAGCAAGCTGTTGGCGCGCGCTTGCAACGTCCGCTTCGGCGCGCGTGAGTGCATTTTTAAAGTCACGGTCATCAATCCAAACCAATGTTTGTTCAGACGCGAAGAACTCCCCTGCAAACAAGCTGCCGGCAATTTTGGTGACTTTGCCGCCCACTTGGCTGACCAAATCAATTTGGCGCTGGGGTTCAACATTGCCTTGCGCTTCAACGGTGATAGCCAGGTCTTCAGGCGCAATAGTCAGCACATCGACTGTTGGCGCAAAGCGTTTCAATTCCGCCCGTTCAGGCTCTGGCCTCAACAGTAACAGCGCGGCGATGATGAGGCCGCCACCGACAAGCAAGCCGGCTAAAACAACAAAAGACAGTCGCTTCTGGCTC
>JBCCDR010000281.1:0-3925 GCA_039030675.1 Pseudomonadota bacterium
ACGCTTTTGGATCGGGGTTCTTTTGGCGCTGTTGAATGGGGTTGGTCTTGTCGCGCTGGCGCTTGCGCTGGGTATGCCGCCGTTGGATCAGCTTGTCTTAACGGCAGTGGCCGTTTTGATCGCCAGCGCCAGTTTCGCAGCGCGCGGCAGTCTTTTTGCCAAGAGCTTATCCCATAAGGGATGGTTAATGGCTCTTTTCGTGGTTCTCGGCGAGGCCGCCGTTTTGCTGACGGCATCTGCTATGCCGGGCGTCTTGCCTTCTTGGCTGCTGGCGCTACTGCCAGCGCAATGGGCGAGTATTGCGCTTCAGACGGTGCTAGCCGGATATGGCATGCTCGCCGCAGTCACAGCCCTCATCGCCCTGGCCGGCACTGCGGCAACGACTTTGTTGGTGGCGCGCCTGTGGCCACGTCGCTGGCCATATGTTGTGATGTTCTCAGCGTGGCTGTCTTTATCCGCGCTGGTCTATTACGGGCCTGCACCGTAGCCCTGCGGAGCAGATGCCCAGGTTCAGACCGGCGCGTTACAAAGTGTCGGGATCAAGTGCATAGAGCGCGAGCACGATGTCGTCGATCTCATCCTGCAGTTTTTGGGCTTCTTCAGCCGCGGTTGGATCAGCGTCGGCTCTGGTTTCCAAGTCCAAGATACGCTGCGCGCGCGCACCGATGGCGGCATAGAGGGGACGGCTTTTTCCCGTCATTGCGACGATAGGAATACTCTCAACAAGCGTGGAAGCGAACACAATGCCAGACCAGAGCTCTGGCTTCATGGTGCGCGCATATGCATAGACTGGCCTGCTGTTCAGCAGCCCTAAGAGCATGGGCAAGTCAAAGCGCTTATCCGTTAGCGACACGCCGCAGCCTACGCTTTGAAATAAATGCCCTTTGCTATCGAGCGTGAATTGCGCTGCGCCTTTGCGCCAACCCGTAACCAATTTCGGTCCGTTCATAAGACGCGGGTCACGGATACGGTGGAGCGCATACCAAGTTTGGTTTGGCGGAGCAAACTCAGGCCGGCTTTGCAGCTTGCTTTTATGCTGGGAAAGATAATCAAAGCCGAGTGGAAAGCGCCTTGCCAAGACATCCAATGACAGCGGCGCACCGTCCTTCTCGTGCGGCACAATGAGCCATTCTGATGGAACCATGGGCTTGTAGCGATAGATATGTCTGCCGCGAAAAACTGGCCGTAAAAGGTTGCTTTCAATCCAAAATGGGTCTTGGGACTGCTTGGAACGGACGAGCGCTTTACGGCCCTCATTGCGCAAACGTTCTACAAGAAAAATTGGGTCGGCTCCCGAGGTCACGCCGCTAAATCCGTTTGCAATCTCGTCCAGGCGTATGCCGTGACGACTGATGCGTTCAAAAGCAGCCGCATCTGATGGGGCTGGGAACGTCCAGTTCCGCGCTGCTAGCCGTGAAGAGGGGAATTGGGTGTGCTTTACGCTTGGAAATGCTGATAGCACAGTGTCATCAACTAGATCCTCAACAAGCACTCTTGCGTGCTTGAAATATCGACGCGGCTTACCATCGAGAATCACCACTGCTGTCGCCGGCCTTGCATCTTCAAACACGTTGGCAATGCCCAGGTCAGTCAGCTCGCGTAGAGACCGACTATCAGCAATGACTTGCCGAAGCGCCGCACCGGCGCCAGTCCATATGAAAATATTTGACGTGATGTAGCCGAGACGCCCGGTCGGTTTGAGCAAGTCCAGGCCTTTTTCAATGAAAGCATAGGACAGGTCAGCCTGGCGTGCGCTCATGCTTCTATACGTGGCGCGCAAATAGGCAGCCTGCTGGGGGATGTGTTTTACGGCGTCGCTATATCGCAGATAGGGGGGATTGCCGGCGATGACGTCAAAGCCTCCTTGTTGCACTGCTTTGCTCAGGGCATGGTCGCCGCTTTTCCAATCAAAAACCTTTGCTGCCGCGCGTTGCTCAGGGTTATCTGAAAAGTCTGGGCCGACAAGAGAATTGCCGTTGATCACGTTGCCTGCCAGAGAAGGCAGCTGAAACGCTTCAATGCGCGGCGGAAAGATCCGATTGGGAATTTTGTATCGGCGCTCGCCGGTGACGATGGGTGAGGCTTCTTCTTCCAGCATGAGGATGTAAAGCCACATGCGGGTGATCTCCACCGCCTGCGGATCAACATCAACGCAGAAGATGGTGTCGCCTATGAGCTCGGCCTTTTTCATCACCGACAGCTTCAGCGTGCCGTCGTAGAGTGTATACGCGTCTGGAAACGCTGTATCAGCGCCCTTGATCTTGTCTGGGTTGCGCGCATAGTAGCGCTGCGCGGCTGCGCGGCTGCGCGGCTGCGAGGACCCGCGATGCCATTTGCACGGAAAATGCGCCGCCGCCGCAAGCGGGATCAAGCAGATTGAGCGCTGCAATCTCATCGGGTGATTTGCCGCTCAGCTTAGGGGTAAGCGTCCGCTCTAAGATGTAATCGACCATCCAATCGGGCGTGTAGAACACGCCGCCTGCGCGCCTGACTTCCGGCCGCAAAGCAAGTTTTAAGGTGCCGTCCACCTCTTCCAAGCGTTTGCCGAGATAAGACTCATAGGCTCGCCCCAAAACGTCGAGCGGAATAATGGAGAAGATGTAGGGAGATGTCGGCGGGTAAAGAGCGTCGAGGATCTCGTTAAGGGTGTCGTCGGGGATCGACAGACTATCGGAGAAATGGGCAGCGAAAATGACACCGTTATAGCGGCGTTCTAGTCTGCCGAATTCCGCTCGCAAAAATGTCCATAGCGCAGCGCCGCCGCTGCGTGTGCGCCAGGCTTCCACCGCTTCGCGCAACCGGCCGGTAGGTTCTATATCGCGGTCCTCAAGAACGCGGCCGAATACGATCTGATTGAGGATATGATGCGTTGCCGCGTTCAACTCCTCAATGGAAAGCCCCGGGTTTTCGCTTTTTAGGGCTTTTCCCAAAGACAGGCGGAAACGATCAAGGTCAGCGAGGAAAGCTTTATCGACGCTTTCACGGATCAATTCGGGATCAATGGCGGCCAGCAATTGATCAATCGCACCGGTGGCGACGGCAGGCTTTGAGAGCGTTTCCCATAGGATGGGGAAGCGCTCGACATAGTCTTTGTAAGAAAGCCTAAGCGTCATGATCTCATTTTGGTTGCGATGAGCACCTTGAGGGCTTGTTCGCGCGTCAAACGCTCGGAACGCCTCAAAGTCTGTAACAATGGCAAAGTCTGTGTGGGTGCTTGACCAAGCGTAGCCGATGGCCTGGTCAATATGCTCCGCGTTGTCTACATCTCGCGAGGCGGCTTCTGCCTCGACGAAAAAGCGCGTGCGGCCATCGATGCGAAATCCATAGTCGGCATAATGAACAGCGCCGTGCTTCCACAGCCGCGCCTCTGGAACCGTGTCTTGTTTGTAGAGCTGAAACCCGGACGCGTTTGTGACGTCCCAACCAAGGGCCTCAAAGAACGGGTCTATAAACTCTTGGCGCAGCTGCGCTTCGCTATAGCGCCGCGACAGGTAGTGGTCTTCGTTGGCTGCAAATTTAGCAACCAGCGCCGCCACTTTAACCCGCGCAGATGCGCATGCTGCCTCACAAGGGTCAGCGCTCGCTGGTGAAGCAACTGAAAAACACAGCGCCACACATGATGTCAGGATCAGTCGTAAAAACACCATGGCCCACTCTAGCGCCATGGTTTTCAACGAGATAGATCTATCTAAAGGATGGTTATTCTTTTAAGTTCAACTATTTTATCCATATAGGATAATAGTGAAGTGAGCGGCGCGATGCAAGGGGCTTGATGCTACCCTCATGCATTGAGGTACATTGAACCCCGTAAACGTCGCTTCGGGGGTGAACGCTTTTTTAAATCAATATAGTGTTTTATGCGCATTCCTTAACCTGAATGCTTAGAAAACCCATGTTCGCAAAAGAGACGTCTTTTCTTCTCGTG
>JBCCDR010000282.1:0-3924 GCA_039030675.1 Pseudomonadota bacterium
AGACCCACCATCTTCAGCAATTTGCACCCGACGATTGGCGCTAGTGATGTTAAATACGTGACGATTGTAGCGATAGCCATTGCGGGGATTATGAGCCTTGGGGCGCTGGCCATTGATGCCATGCTCCCCGCGCTTGATATCATCGCGCGCGACCTCGGCCTGGAAGATCTAGCGCGGCAACAATATGTGATCCTTGCCTTTTTCCTGGGACTCGGCGTCACGCAGATTTTTATCGGACCTCTGTCGGACAGGTTTGGACGGCGAAAGCTCTTGCTGCTGTCTCTCGCGCTTTACACGCTATGCGCCCTTGCTGCAGCAGCTGCACCCAATTTTGACCTGCTGCTCCTCGCCCGCGCCTTGCAAGGCGCGGCGGCGGCGGGCGGGCGCATCTTAGTCAACGCCATTGTCCGCGACCTCTACGAAGGGCGCACCATGGCGCGCATTATCAGCCTTGCGCAGATTGCCTTTGTCACGGTGCCAGTCGTCGCCCCGCTCGTGGGCGCAGCTGTTCTCCTGGTGAGCACATGGCGCGGCATCTTCCTATTCATCGCGGCCCTCGGCGGCATTTATTGGCTTTGGATTGCGCTGCGCTTGCCGGAGACACAGGACAGTCATTATCGCGGGCAACGCTGGCAGAGCGCCCTTATCATTGCTCTGCGCGACAAGCGGTTGATTGGCTTCAGCCTCGCCGCAGGCCTATGCTTCATCTCTCTTGTCGTCTATCTGGGCAATGTGGCGCAGATCTTCACGCGCGTTTATGGCAGGCCAGACCTGATTGCGACCGGGTTCGCTCTCGTCGCGGTTCCCATGGGCATCTCCGCGTATTTCAACGCGCGATTGGTTATGCGTTTTGGCATGGGGCGCCTGGTGCTGGTTGCGATCTGCGTGCTCACAGTGACCAGCGGCGCTATGGTTGCGGCATCCAGCATGATGGCCATTCCGCTCGCAGCCTTTTTGATGTGCCAGGCCATCATCTTATCGTGTTCAACGGTCATCCAGGGAAACCTCACGGCGCTAGCCCTGGAAAAGCTCGGTGCCATCGCTGGCATGGCAAGCTCGCTTTATGGCAGCATCAGCACGCTTGTGTCTGTGGTTGGGGCGGGGCTGATTGGCTCTCTCTTTCAGCTGCGCCTGCCCGTGTACTATGCCGGCATTGCAACCGCCGCTGTCCTTTCCCTCGCCATCATTCTATATCTACGGCCAAAGCGTGGGCGCACGCGGCGGCCAGAAACAGAGACCTAAATGTCCATCCTAGACTATATTGATCGCTCCCCCTCCCCCTATCACGCCGTTCAAGAAACAGCGGCACGGCTTGACGGGGCCGGCTTTACCGTGCTGCGCGAGGCCGACAGCTGGGACTTAGAGCCCGGCAAAGGCTATTATCTGGTGCGCGGCGGGCGGACGGTGATTGCCTGGCGCATGGGACAAAAGCCCATCAACGAGACGGGATTGCGCATCCTGGGCGCCCATACCGACAGCCCCGTCCTCAAAGTTCGCCCCAATCCGGATTTGAATGGGCGGGACATGTCCTTCCTGACCACAGAGGTCTATGGCGGCCCACTCCTTTATACGTGGTTGGACCGTGACCTGAAGCTCACAGGAGCCGTCTTCGTGCGCAGTGGTGACGGTCCCGCGCAGCATTTGATAGAGCTGAAAGACCTGTCGGTGCGGACAAATTCTCTCGCCATCCATCTGCGCAAGGAAAAGGGCTCGGACACCCATAAGATAAACCGTCACACCGATTTGCCGCTCACCTTGTCCGGGCCTGTCACCTCCAGCAAGGAGAGCTTGCTCTCTGCGCTCGCTGCTGCCGCCGGCTGTGAAACCAAAGACATTCTCGAATTTGACTTAAGCCTAGCGGACCAGATGCCCAGCGCGCTGGTTGGCACAAACCAGGAGTTCATCAGCGCTCCGCGACTGGATAATTTATTCTCCTGCTACACAGCCCTTGAAGCGTTCGTGGACGCACCCGCCGGCGACACCACGCAGGTGATCTGCTTTTATGATGCAGAAGAGATTGGCAGCCTAACCTGGGCCGGCGCGCGCTCTGACAGCTTTACCGCAACGCTCGAGCGCATTGGCCATAGCTACGGTCTCAGTGCCGACGCTGCTGCACAAGCCCGCGCGCGGTCCATCTTCGTCTCAGCAGATATGGCGCATGCCGAACATGTCGCCTTTAAAGACGCAACGGACCCAGAGCATGTTCCCTCATTAAACGAGGGCCTGGCCCTCAAAAGCGCCGCACGCGGCAACTATGCCATCGGCTTTCCGGCCGCCGCTTGGTTCCGCCAAGTGTGCGAAGACGCGGATGTGCCGCTCCAATCTTTCATGTACCGCTGCGACCATGGCGCGGGCTCATCGGTTGGACCGCTGGTCACCACCGGCTCAGGCATTTGCGGCATCGACGTCGGCGCGCCATTGCTTGCCATGCACTCTATCCGAGAGCTGGCTGGCACAGCAGACGTTGATTTATGCATCAACGCCTACCGCGCATTTTTTGAAAGCGCCTTGCCCTTTATAGGCTAGCGCGGATTAGAACCGCACTTCGCCTTGAATGCCCCATGTGCGGGGTGGGTTCAGCGTACCAAAGGTGAAGAAGCCACCGGTTGGTACAGGTGCAGCGCTATCGGCAGTCCGTCCAAACGTCGTTGCGGCATCCAGCACATGCTGGAAGTAAGCTGCATTGGTTAAGTTGCGGCCAAAGACCGACAACTTATAGCGTTCCGTTTGGTAGGACAGCGATGCATTGAGCAAGCCGAAGGCATCGATGAGCCCAGGATTTGGATCATTGATCGTGACGGTGTTGGCGACGATGGAATAGTCATCTTTGAAGGAATAATCCGCTGCAAAGATAAGGGATCGATCAGCGTCAATCTGATACTCATAATTCACATCCGCAGTGATCGTCCATTCCGGCGCGCGGCGGAGCAACGAATCAGATCGATCGATCACGCCAAGCTGCGCAGGCTCAACCGGAGTGGGCACACCCTCCACAAACTCAATGATCGGCCCTTGATCCAGCCACTCGTCATATTCTGAGTTGAGGTAGCCAATATTCAGGCCAATCGATAGGCCTTCCATTGGCAACGCCCGGAATTCAGCTTCCAAGCCCCAAATCGTTGCGCTGGCAGCGTTCTGCACGACCGTGACAGTCGCACCGGCTGGATCAGGGAAGACGACGTCTTCCTGTTTGTCTTCATAGTCGGTGTAGAAACCGGTAAAGTTGAAGATCAAACGACGGTCAAACCAGTCAGACTTAAAGCCGGCTTCGTAGTTCTTCACGAGCTCGGGATCATATGGCCCAAGCGTCGATGGATTTGTGCCGCGGCCATTAAAGCCACCAGAGCGAAACCCTTGGGAATAGGACGCGAAGATGATGCCATTATCGAGCTGATAGGTCAGTGCTATTCTTGGTGTGAAGCGATCCCAACTTTCACTGCCATCGGCTTGGGCGGCCACCATGCCTTCTGCGTCAAGAATGTCGTTGCTGAAATTACCATTGGCGACACGGAAGTCATTACAGACACCGTATGAAACGCCCCCAAAACCATCAAAATTGCGATTATCAGGTGTACCAAAACCTGCGCCGCCGCAGGCTTCTTTTTTATCGTAGAGGTAACGACCGCCAAGCGTCAGTGTTAGTCGGTCAACAACTTCCCAATCCACCTGCGCAAAGACAGCATAACTATCAGCGGCCTGCTGATAGTCTGTACCAGCAACCTCTCCGCCAAACACAAAGGTCTGTTGATTGATGTTGTAGTCACTCGTGAAGTAATACAGACCACCGACAACCTGGACGTTGTCATAATCCCCATGCCAGCGAAGTTCAGCTGAGAACTGGTCAATCTGCTGCGGACGAATGGTATCAAAAGCGCGCACAGCTGTACCATCAAAGTCCTGGACCGCGTTTTCGTCTGTATCACG
>JBCCDR010000283.1:0-3921 GCA_039030675.1 Pseudomonadota bacterium
CAACCAAATGACCCATGCGGTCAGATTCTAAAAACAGCGCGAGCTCCAAGGCCGGCGTAGGGACATTCTGAAAATAATTGGTCCGGTCAAACCACGTCGTTCCATTGAGCGAGGTCGCGCCGACTTGCTCTAGGGGCTCAAAATACTCGCCATCATAGTTCTCAGACCCATTGAACATGAGGTGTTCAAACAGGTGCGCAAAACCAGTCTTGCCCTTAGGCTCATCTTTTGAGCCCACATGATACCAAATGCTCACGGCAACGATGGGCGCTTTGCGGTCTTCATGGACAATCACACGCAAGCCGTTGGGCAGCGTGAACGCATCATAGGCAATCTCAACGCCGTCAGCGGCGCGGGCCGGCAGGCTGAGCAACATCAAAATGCTTAAGGCAGATAAAAGACGGCGCATAGCAAACTCTCTTTGTCAGTCAGGGTTTAACGTCAATGTACGCATGGCGCGCAGCGATACAACGCTGCGGGTGGGGTCAGGCGATTTCGTCGCATCACCGCAGTATAGAAATGGTAATCACGGCAGAGATATGACCGCTCATCGGTCTTGCCCTGCGCCAGCGGCGGATGGCTTGGTCAGGCTATCCAGCCTGGCCTGCGCAGCCTCAACCGCTTTCCGCTTAGTGGCATCCTGGGCCATCAAAGTATCCAGCGCCTCTTGCGCGGCGCTCTGCGCAGCCTGCGCCTCATCGAGACTTTTCTCAGTGTCCGCCAGCGTTGCAAACGCGGTATCGCGTTTTGACAAAGCAGCCTTTTCAGCGGCCACCGCTTTCGCTAACGCCTTTTCAGCCTCCGCTTTGTTTTGTTGAGTCTGCTCCAACGCGGACTTTGCTGTGTTAAATGCACTCTGCTGCGCTTGCTGAAGCTTGAGAGCCGCTTGGGTCTCAGATGCACCCGCGTCAAGGCGCTTTTGCGCTTGAGCCAAGGCAGCTGCCGCCCTTGCTGCCTGCTCCTGCGCTGCCACAAGGGCTTGTTTAGCATCTGCCACCGATTTGGCTTGCGCTTGCTCTTTTGCGGCTTGCTCTTTGGCCAATGGCGTGACTTCGCTTGGCGCAGCGACCATCGGTTGAGGCACTGCTTCAACGCTTTGCTCTTTCGCTTTGGCCTCGGCAGCGCTTTGCGCCTTAAGCGCCGCATCACGGGCACTTTGCGCAGCAGCCAGTGCCTTTTGAGCCGCAGCTAGAGCACCCTTAGCCGCATCGGGCTCGCTAATCTTTTCAGCTGCAAGGTCAGGCTTTTCCTCAGCACTGTCGTTTAGTGCGGCAGCCTTTGACACCTCGGCGGCGCTGGTCTTTTCTGCGCGCGTGAGCGCCTTGCTCTCTATGTCATACGTCCAAAGGGCCGTTTTAGCGCTCTCGCCAGAGACGATTATAGACAGCGCGGCGCTCTTATCGTCCATCTCAATGGCAGTGATACCAGGCGGCATGTCTGGCAAAGCCACCAGCCTATTGACCTTCAGGTCTCTGACGACCAGCGTGTGATTACTTTCGCCTTCCACCAGCCACGCGATATAGCGGTCACCGCCGCCTAAGGTTACAGCATCAACGTTTGAGCCTGGCGCCTCCAGGATGGTGAGCTCGCCTGTTGTGAGGTCATAATAGCTCAGCGCTTTGGCGGGTTTGTTGAGGCTTTCCACCATGTAAAAGCCGCGCCCATCGGCCGTCCACTCAAAGGAAGCAAAGGTCGCTGGCTTTTTGGGCTGATAAACAGAGATCATTTGCCCGGTTTTGGTGTTGAACAAAAACAAATCACGGGCCGTCTCGCCGCGCTTCTCGGTGACAATCAGATAGGGACCGCCGGGCTGCAACGCGTGGCGGGTCAACGCCGCAGGATCACCGAGGGTCTGGAGATAGGCATCATAGGCCTGGATGCGTTCAGCCGCATCTTTCGCCGCATTTACATTCGCCGCCACCAATAAAGCGAAACTCACAGAGGCCAGACCAGACAATACTCGCTTCTTCATGCGCTCTCCCCAAACACCACACCTATACGCTCTCACAGCGCAGGCACTATAGCCGTTTTCCGCATCGCTGGACACATGAGAATGCACAGATTGTTTGACAATCAGGGCGGTTCGAGCCACCACGTGGATCATGGATAAAATTGCGTTTCCCAACACCCGTATGCGCCGTGTCCGCCAGACCGCATGGTCCCGCGCCATGGTGCAAGAGACGACCTTAACGCCGGCTGATTTGATTTGGCCAGTTTTCATCTGCCCAGGCGCGGAGGAACGCCAATCTGTGTCCTCCATGCCCGGCGTTGAGCGCCTGAGCGTGGACCTCATCGGCCGTGCCGCACAAGACGCGGCAGCCCTTGGCATTCCAGCCATTGCGCTTTTCCCAAACACGCCGCCAGAGAAGCGCACGGATGGTGGAGAAGAAGCGCTATCGCCCGATAATCTCATGTGCCAAGGCATTCGCGCAATTAAGGACGCTACGCCCGACATTGGCGTGCTCACAGACGTGGCGCTCGATCCTTACACCAGCCACGGCCATGATGGTTTGTTGGATGCCGAGGCGCGCATCCTGAATGATGAAACGGTCGAAGTCCTCACGCAGCAATCGCTCAACCAAGCCCGCGCCGGCGCAGACATCATCGCCCCATCCGACATGATGGATGGCCGCATCGGCGCTATCCGCCAAGCGCTGGATGGTGAGGGCTTTCAAAACGTTCAAATCATGAGCTATGCGGCGAAATATGCCTCTGCCTTTTATGGGCCCTTCCGCGAGGCTGTGGGGTCAGGCGGACTGCTGAAAGGCGATAAACGCACCTATCAAATGGACCCTGCCAATACCAATGAAGCCCTGCGCGAGGTCGCGCTAGACCTGCAAGAAGGCGCAGATACCGTCATGGTCAAACCGGGAATGCCCTATTTGGACATCATCCAGCGGGTCAAACAAAAATACCGCGTTCCCACATTCGCCTATCAAGTCTCTGGCGAATACGCGATGGTCATGGCTGCGGTCCAGAACGGCTGGCTAGATGAAAACGCAGCCATGCTCGAAAGCTTGATGTGCTTCAAACGCGCTGGCGCTGACGGCGTGCTGACCTATTTTGCGCCGAAACTCGCTGCCCTATTGCAAGCTTGAGAGCTCCACTTTCTCACCGGCGACCCAGGTCTCTAAGACCTGCACATCTGCAATGGCGCGCTGCTGCATGGTCATCACATCCCGGTCCAAAATGATGAAATCAGCCCATTTGCCTGGCTCCAAAGCCCCCAGGCGGTCTTCCATGAAACTGGCCTCCATCGGCGCCTGCGTGAGCGCAGACAGTGCTTTTGCGCGGTTATCCCCATAAGCGCGGGCCATCTGCCAGAACAGCCATGGCGCGCTCTTAGCCTGGGTCGCAGCCATAACGGAAAGCTCATCCGGCACGTCAATGGGAGACGTTTTGGCCGGGACATGCACAGCAGCGCGCACGTTCGCATCAATACTCAATGGGGCGGCTAAAGCACTTGAAGTATCTGCATAAATTACGCGGTGCCGACCATCGAACGACGCATAAGCGAGCACATCATTGAAGGCGTCATAAACGCTTTTCGGCGGCACACAGCCCTGCACAAGCACGCCGGCCTGGAACCCGCGCATGTTGGCGCGCGCGATTTTGTTGCGCAGCTTTGCGGAATAGGCAGGCGCGCAGTCTTTGAAATCGGGGGTTATGAACAGGCCCCTCAGAGTAAGCATATCCGCGGCGCGGCTGGTAATCGGCCCTGCCGCTCCTAAGGTGTCGAAATGATCACCAGCAGCGCTGATCCACGCGAAGACGCGGATGGGCAGTCTGTCCTGGTCGGCCAAATCCACCAAGCCATCCCAGCTTTCAGTCGTAGCGCCCATCTCGTGAATGGTCGTGAAGCCAGCGGCGGCGTATTTTAACAAAACAGAGCGCGCAGAGAGCGTTTTGCCCTGCTCGCTC
>JBCCDR010000284.1:0-3918 GCA_039030675.1 Pseudomonadota bacterium
GCGCCTGCGTCTCGCCAATCTGTTTGGCAAACAGGTCTGGCTGGTCGGGCCGGCCATGGCGGATGGCAATGTCAGCCTCGCGCCGCGTCAAGTCGCGCACGTCGTTGGAGGTGAGGATTTCCAGCTGAATGCCTGGTGCCTCGGTGCGGATGCGGCGGATGACGGGCTCTAAATAGTGCGTGGCGACCATGTTGGTGCAGGTGATGGCCACGCGGCCGGAAATCGCTTGGGATTGGCCGGAGGCGGAGATGGATACCCGGGTTGCTGCCTCGCCCATGACGCGGACATGGCCGATGAGCTCGCGCCCGGCTTCCGTGAGCGCCATGGTGCGCGGGCCGCGCTCAAACAGGGTGACGCCCAAATGCTCTTCAAGCGCGGTGACCTGCCGGCTGAGCGTTGGCTGCGTCATCTTTAAAGCCCGAGCCGCGGCGGACAGGGAGCCTTCTTCCGCCGTGGCCAGGAAGGCGCGCACTTGGTTCCAATCGAAGGTGATGGCCTGCCAGTTCATACATTTTCGTATAGCAGACCCACGAACTTGCGCAATTTCTATTGGCCGCGCGCATAGCTATGTCAAGCGCATTGGGGGATTTGATGATGTTGATGACAGAAACCAAGCCGCGTGTTGCGGCAATAAAGCCACGCAACTGTAGCCAGCCTTGCCAGAAGGACATGCGTCCGGCGCCGCGCTGGCATAAGAGCATTGATCGGCTCGGCGTACCGCCAGGCTATGCGGCCGCTCTCGCGCCGCTTGCGCCGCATATTGCAGCGCTGGCCCGGGGCCGACGGCTGCGCGTGCTCGATTGCGGCATTGGCACAGGGCAGTTTTCCGCGGCCATTGCTGCGCAGTCGCTGGTGCCTATCAAAGTCACGGGCACAGATGTGTCCCCAGCTATTCTTGCCGCGGCGCGCGAGCGCTTGTCGGTTATGGACTGCACGCTCGACGGCCACGTGGTTGATGGCCATCCGCTGCCTTTTGATGCTGGTCAGTTTGATGTGGTGCTAAGTGCGCACCGGCTAGAGCATATGCGTGCCCCTGGGGCCGCACTGCTCCAAATGCACCGGGTTTTGCGGCCTGGCGGCATGGTGATTGTGGCGCTCACGCGCCGCAGCCTGGCCAGCGTGCCGCTGCAGCTCATGTGGCGGGTGCGGACCTTCACGCCAGCGCGCGCCAGTGCCTTGCTGACAGCCAGCGGCTTTTGCGGCCGGCATGTCTTGCCGCCTGCGGGCCCGGCCTTGTTTCAGCGCCTCACGCTGTTTGCGGTTGGCCGCAAATCACTTCAGTTTTAAAGAGAAAAGGAGACTAGAAATGGACCTCACCATGACCAATGACGCACGCTTTTGGGACAAGACAGCACCCAAATATTTCAAGCAGCCCATCAGAGATGAGGCTGCCTATGAGCGCAAGCTAGAGATGACGCGCCGGTATTTGACGCCCGAAACCCGGCTGTTGGAGCTGGGCTGCGGCACCGGCGGAACCGCCATCAAGCACGCGCCCTTTGTGAAGAGTGTGCACGGCGTAGACATCTCTGCGGAGATGCTTGCCATAGGGCGCAAGCAGGCCGAGGAGGCCGGTGTGGACATCACCTGGGAGCGCTCTGACACGGCTGATTTCACCGCTCCGGCCGGTAGCTATGATGCCATCCTCGCGCTCAGCCACTTGCACTTGCTGGAGGACTGGCGCGGCGCCATCGGCAAAATCCATGACATGCTGGCGCCCGGCGGCGTGTTTGTGTCCTCCACGGCCTGTCTTGGCGGCTGGTTTGCCTGGCTTGCGCCCATCGCCCCTATTGCCCAGCTGTTTGGTGTTTTCCCAACGCTAAAATTTTTCAGGGTGAAGACGCTGCGCGCCGCGATCCTTGCCGCGGGCTTTGAAATCGTGGAAGACTGGGAGCCGGAGAGCAGCCCATCGGTGTTCATCATCGCGCGGCGGGTGAAAGATTAGGGAGTATATGCGATGCGCGCTGTTTTGTTTGGGGCCATTGCGGCTATATGTGGGTTTGGAACCGCGCATGCGGACTGCACGCAAAGCGAGGCGGTGGCTAAAATGCAGGCCATCCTCGCCAGTCCTGAATACAGCGCGCTCATCTCCGGTGCTGGCCAGACCGCGCCGCCGTCCAAACAACGCGAAACCGCCAAGCGCTTGTTTCGCCAATATGGCGGCGATGCGGGCAGTGCCGTGGCCAATTCCATGCAGACTAAAGACAATGAAAAGGCTCTTGCCGAAGCGCAGGCCTCCGTCTCCAGCGTGATCGCGTTTAATCAAACGCTCAATGAGGCTGGCGGCGCGTTAGGCCAGGGTGACCCTGGCAAGGCCTGCGCCCTCTATGACCGGCTTTTGATTGGGCTGGGTGTCGAGTAGCGCATACCAATCAGGGCCCATGTGATGCCCCAAGCTCTAGGTTACAGATCGCAACCCACCCGTCGGCATCCCGCCTGAGGACATAGGCGGAGTTAATGCCCCCTGACATGCTGCCATCTTCAGATGTGAGCTCCCAGCGGAAGCGGACGATGGCAAAATCATCTGAGAGCTGGGTGATCATGTAATCTGACGCAACGATGGATGCGATCCCGTTCTGTTTCACCTTTTCATACATGTCGGCCAGATAGCGCTTTTGCCCGTCTTTTCCGTCACGGGTCTGCACCGTGCCGTCGGGGAGATACCGCATGAGATGGTCCGCCCATTGCGCAACTGTCCCTTCGGCAGAGAGCGCCTGGCATGCGCGGTTATACCTCTCTGCAAAGCCCCGCGGCGTGTCTGCCGGGGAGAGCAGGGTGTAATCAATCGGGTGAGTCATGCTGACCTCTCAGTGTCGAATTCAGGCTGTCTTATCCTTACCAACAGTCAGGATTGAGCACATTCTGGCGGTGGTGAACGAGGCCTTTGGCCAGTAATTCTGCGGCCTTGCGGAAGCCTCCCACGCTGATTTTATAGACGAATTGGCCCTTTTCGGCTGCCGTGATCGTGAGCATGTCGTTGGACCCTTTAGCCGCGTTGATGAAATAACCCAGCATGGCGTCCGCCGCCTGCGTATAGGCCATGTTCGGCATTTTTTTCTCTTTCACCATGTCTTGCTTCATTTTGAAAACGCCGTCTTTATAAGTCTGAAAATCCGCGTAAAAATATTGATCGGTTAGCTGCTCATCGCCCACATGCCGCATCTTGCCGTGAAGCTTTTCAAATTTGCGCTGTTTAAATGCGCCGAGGGTGGCTTCTAAAAGAATGTTGCGGCCATCCCCGGCATTGATGGTGAGAAATGTCGGCTTGTCTCCAAGCGGCTCTTTGCCCCACGTAGCGCGGTAGGTGTTCAAGAGCTCCGGCACAGGCGTGGGGGTTTGGCGATAGCCCGGTGGCAGCGAGAGCTTGAAGGAGGTGCGCAGCGCGTCCATGGTGATCACAATCATGGGCGGGCGGCCGATTTGATAGGCCTTGCCAATGGGTTGATATCCGCCAATGGGCCAGGCGCCGGTATAGTTGAACAGCGGCGGCTCCTTGGGGATTTTGCCGCGATAGGGGCCCCAGCGCTTCTCATAGCCCAGCACGTCGCCCAGCTTGAACCCCGGCGCTGTGGAGGGGTCATAAATCAAAAAGAATGTTGCTGGCGCAAGGATGCCAAAGGCCGGTTTGCCTGCCACCTTGGCGCTATACGTGGTGGAAACAACGTGCCAATTCCCCGATGACTCGACAAAATTGCAGGCCGCGGTCTTTCCGTTGAAGAAACCCTTGCGCGAAATCGTGTCTGCGTTTGCGGCCCCGAACGAGAAAAGCACAGCCGCGCACGCCAGGAGGGCGGTCCACTTATAGCGCCAGTGCTTTAAGCTTGCTCGCATACGGCATTTTATCGATCTTCTCGGCCCCGAGGCAATACACTATCGAATTAGGCACTACCCTTTGGCCGCTAGCCTCGCGACCCTCTGAAC
>JBCCDR010000285.1:0-3917 GCA_039030675.1 Pseudomonadota bacterium
CCTAGCAGTCTTTCAGAACATCAGTACACAATTACGATGGAATTTAGCTATTGCTCTACAGATTTGGCAACCAACCGCGCGAACACAAACCCCCCAATCACGCCGCTCAGCACAGCAAGAACATAGCCATAGGTGGTTTGCGCGCCGAGCACGGGGTAGACCTCATATTGCTGCCACATGATCTCTAGCGCTGTCGCTACGGCTGCGCCGCCCGCGACGGGGTATGCGATCGGTGCCAGTGGTTTGATCAGCGTTTTGATGCCTTTGGCCACCAAGAACGCGACCGCAAACCCAATGAAGATTACGGCGCCCAGCGCTGGCATGTTGAGGACGGCATGCGCGGTGCTGGCCAGCCGGGTGCCCAGCGGCATGGGCGCGCCGATTGCTGTCAGCCCATTGAGCACCACCGTTTGCGAGCTTGCCGCAAATAAAACATAGCCGACGAGTGAGGAGACGGCCCAAGCGATCACTGCCTTGATCATCGATTGCCCCTTGTTAAAAGCGCCGCTTGTGATTTGCCTGTGATTTGCTTCTGGGCGCCGCTGCTCGCCATGCTATATTTCAAAGACTGTTTGATTTCAGCAAGAAAGCTCATGCCATGCCTTTTGTGAAACCCGCTCTGGCTTTGACGGCCCTTGCCGCAAGCCTCTCCATGGGGACTGCAGCGCTTGCAGACGGCGCGCCGGGCTTTGCAGAGGCAAGCGAAGCCACCCTGCCCATGAAGCCGATTGAGGCCGTTGCGACCGGGCTGGGCGTGCCGTGGTCCATCGCCTTTCTGCCAAGCGGAGACATGGTGGTTACAGAGCTGGAGGGTGATTTGCGGGTTATCCGCAACGATGCGCTGCTGAAAGCGCCTGTCGCTGGCATGCCAAAGGTCAAAGCCGGCGGGCAAGGCGGGCTGATGCATGTGCGCCCGCACCCTGATTTTGCCAGCAATAGCCTGCTCTATTTCACCTACGCGCACCGGCAGGACGGTCGCAACACGCTGCGCTTAGCGCGGGCACGCTATGTCCCCACGGAAGGCAGCGCGGCACTAGAAAACCTAGAGGTCCTCTTCACCGCCAATGCCATGCGCACCACCACAGCTCATTATGGCGGGCGTTTCGTCTTTCAAAGCGATGGCACGATCCTGCTGACCAGCGGCGATGGTTACACCTACCGCGAGGCCGCCCAGCGCCTGGATACGCATTTTGGCAAAGTCCTGCGGCTCACCGAAGATGGCAAAGCCGCGCCCGGCAATCCCTTTGAAGACCAGGCGGGTGCACTGCCGGAAATCTGGAGCTATGGGCACCGCAATCCGCAGGGCATTACGCTGGCGCCAGATGGCCGCGTGTTTGTGAGCGAGCATGGCCCCAAAGGCGGCGATGAAGTCAACCTCATCAAGCCCGGCAACAATTATGGCTGGCCGGTGGCGTGCTACTGCGTGGATTATTCCGGCGCCCAAATCACGCCCTATACGGAACTCGAGGGAACAACCCAGCCGGAATTCTATTGGCGGCCCTCCATTGCACCTGGCAACCTGGAATACATCACGTCTACAGCCTTTCCAGAGCTGACAGGCAAGGTGCTGGCCGCTGGGCTTGCCGCGCAAGATATCCGCATTGGCGACCCCGAGACCCCGGCGGCGGCGCAGAAAAGCCTGCTGGATGACGAGGGCATGCGCCTGCGCGCGGTCACGCAAGGCCCAGATGGCGCCCTCTATGTGCTCACAGAAACCTGGACGGATGGCAGCGGCGCCGTCCTGCGCCTTAGCCCCACCGGCGCGGCAAGCCGCTAGTCCAGCGGCCGCCCATCAGCGCTGCGATGCGGCTCGTCGATGCTGGCCGTGTCACCTATAAACGCCGCCCAAACACCGCCGGGTTGCCAGACAGAATCCATTAAGGCACGCGCTTGTGTCTCCGAGGCGCCGCGTACATCGCGGTCATAGCGATAGAGAAACGCGGACACGCGGAAGTTGGCGATGCAGTGAATGTGCAGCGTCGCGTCCCCTGCGCCTTCCATGGCAGTGCAGAACTGCGCAAAATCCTCTTCGCTCGGCGCCTTAAAATCGACAGGGATATGTGTATAGCCAATACCCTGCGCGGCCATCTTCTCAGCCTCCTGGTCCAGCGCATCGGGATGGGACGCAAGTGCCAGATTGATGACCCAGGTTACGCCCAGCTCTTTCAGCCGGCGCACATCATCACGGCGCAAGCGCCCTGAGCTGGTGATGCGGGCATTCACGCGCCGCCAATTATAGATGTCATCGGGGTCGGTCATGGCGCCAAGCTTATCGCTTTTTGGTCCAACTGAGCAGCCAAAGCCCAATGAAAATCGGCAGCGCTGGAAGGGATAAAGCCCTGGCAGCAAAGCCAGAATCGGCGATGAGCGCATCAATGCGCTGCGTCGCGCCAGCCGGATCAGGCCAATAGGCCAGCGCCGCGCTTTGCCCCAGGGTGAGCAGCGGGAAAATCTGCGCTTCGAGCGCCACCATGATTTGCGCGCCCAGCAGGGCGAGGCTCAGGGCTAAAAACATCCAAGACAGAACAGCGCGCATGCCTGCACTTAGGCAGGTTTAGGAGGTCACTTCAAGCCATGCCTAAATCGGCGTGACAAACAGCGTTTGCACCCGTGAGGTGTCATAGATGATGGTGCGCTCAGCGAACTTAAGGCCCTCCGGCGTCTTCACGATGGTATCGCGCGCCTGGCCCACCTGAAACAGCTTGCTTTCCCCATCCTGGCGCGTTTGGAAAATCGCATAGTTGCTGGTCGCTTTTACCGCAGCGTCGCCCACCTCCAGGATGCGCAAGCCGGACATCACATGCCGGTTCCAATGGAAGGGGAAGATGTTGGCTTTGCGGTGGCTGGTGATGCGGTCTTGCAGCTGGCGCTTGTTGGTGCAGCTGAACAGCGCGATCGGGTAGCCATCTTCATAGTTCTCCCGCGGATAGAGCGTGTAGGCGGCATCGTCGGTGAAAAAGTCCGGCCACTCTTCCAGCCGGTCTTCATCCAGGCAGGCCGCATAGTCGGCAAATAAATCTTCCAGTGCCAAGCGCGCCCGCTGGCTGGGGGAGAGGTCTGCGTTAAACATAGCCGCCTATAGCCCCATGATCTTTTGATAGCCCTGCCAGAAGGAGCGCAGGATATGCTCTGACGTCAGCGACTGGCCATGCAGCGGATCGCCTTGGCCCATCAGCAACATAGACTGCTCGTCCGCATCTGGCTCAATCGCCGTTTGTACCAGCTCGGTCGCTTCGGTGTCTTCCATGGACACAAAGCCCGCCGGCCCCACCAGATTGGCCTGGGTCAGCCGCATCTGCCGCAGCTCCTCGTCATCATCCTCATAGCCAAAGAAGTGGAAGACGAGCTCAAACTCGCCTGGCCCCTTGGGCAGAATCTGGCGGCAGGCTAGCGTGTTGTGAATTTGCTGCAGCACCAGCGAGGGGAAAATGCCCTGGATATGGTTGGTCGACAGCTCCTCATACTCCTGGCGCATGCGCAGGATTTCCGGGTCCTTCAGGCGTACCTTCTCATCAAAGCTCGCCACATTGTTCTTCTTATAATCGCTGCCATCGTCATCCTCATTGTCCTTCACCGTCATGATGATGGAGTGCATGCCATTCCGCTCATCGGTGATGGAGCGCACGCTCATGGAGACACGCAGGATGTTGAAAGTGTTGTGGAACAGATGCAGCAAAGAGGCGTGATAGCCGTCCTTCACATTCTCAAAATACAGCTTCCAATTGGATTTCGCATATTGGCGCAAGCAGCCCAAATACGTCACTGGCTTGCACATGATGCGGTCAATATAGGGCCGCATCTGGGGGCCGAGATACTCTTCGAGGCTTTCCATCTCATGGTCAAAGGTCGCAAAGATAAGGCCTTTGTACGTCTCCACCCGCAGCTTGGGCAGGGAGTGCTGCTTCTTGTCAAAGCCC
>JBCCDR010000286.1:0-3915 GCA_039030675.1 Pseudomonadota bacterium
CAATGAAACCGCCGTCCGCCTGGCCCTGCGCTATTGGGATTTAGAAGGCCAGCCGCAGCGCAAAAACATCATTGCGCGCGAGAATGCCTATCACGGCAGCACCATGCTGACCGCCAATCTATCCGGCATTCCGCCCATGGCCTTTGCCGGCACGCTGCCCTTCCCCAACATTCACCACATTCCAGCGCCGTACAAGTATGAACACGCGCCAGAGATGAGCGATGCGGACTTTGCCAAACAAGCTGCCGGTTGGCTGGAACAGAAAATCCTGGAGCTGGGGGCGGACACCGTGGCGCTGTTCATCGCCGAACCCTTCCAAGGCGCTGGCGGCGCCATCATCCCGCCCGAAGGCTACTGGGCCGAAATCCAGCGCATCTGCAAACGCTATGACGTCTTGCTCGCGGTGGATGAGGTCGTCTGCGGATTCGGCCGGACGGGCCATTGGTTCGGCTCGGACGCCTTTGGCATAGACGGCATGGACCTGATGCAAATGGCCAAGGGCATCACGTCTGCCTACGCGCCGCTGTCCGCCACCATGGTCTCTGACCGGCTGGCCAACACCCTCATCGAGAAGGGCGGCGAATGGTGGCACGGCTTTACCTATTCCGGCCACCCGGTGTGCTGCGCTGTCGCCTTAGAAAACATCCGCATCTTGAAACAAGAAGGCATCGTTGACCGCGTGCGCGAGGAGACAGGCCCGCATTTCGCGGCGCATATTCAAAGTCTGGCTGACCATCCTTTGGTGGGCAATGTGCGCTCACGCGGGCTGTTTGGCGGCATCCAATTGGCCAAGGACAAAGCCAGCCACACTCTGTTTGCCGAGGAAGAGCCCATCGGCGAAATGGTCAGCGCCGCCGCGCTTGAGAAGGGCCTCGCCCTGCGTGACATCGGCAACACCAACGCGCTTATGCCGCCGCTGATCATCACCAAAGAGCAGCTGGACTTCGTCTTTGATGTGGCGCGCCAGGCCCTGGATGAGGTCGCAACACGTTTGGGGATGATGTAATGGCCAATTTGAAAACCGGCTTCGTTTGGCACGAGCTCTACATGTGGCACGACACCGGCACCTATGCCGGCGTGCTGCCGTCGGGCAATTCCATCCTGGAGCCGGAAGAAAACACGGAAAACGCCGCCACCAAACGGCGCATCAAAAACCTCATGGACGTCGCCGGCATCACCGAGCAGCTCGACCTCATCAAGCCGCGCGAAGCCACGGTCGACGAGCTCGCCCTGGTGCACATTCACGACTATATCGCCGCCATCCAAGACATGAGCGCCAATAGCGGCGGCGATGCGCGCATGGATTGCCCCTGGGGGCACACGCCTTTCGGCCCGGGCGGCTACGACATTGCAGCCCTAGCCGCTGGCGGTGTGCTGGAAGCTGTCGACGCGGTCATCGACAGAAAAGTCGCGAATGCCTACGCCCTGGTGCGGCCCATCGGCCACCATGCTGAGCCCGACAAGGGCCTGGGCTTCTGCATGTTCAACAACGGCGCCATCGCCGCGCGCCACGCCATGCAAAACAAAGGCATCGGCAAGGTCGCCATGGTCGATTGGGATGTGCACCACGGCAATGGCGCGCAAAAAATCTTCTGGGAGGAGCGAGATGTGCTGACCATCTCGATCCACCAAGACCGCGTCTTCCCGCCCGATGGCCGCGGCATGGCCGGCGAAATCGGCGCTGGCGCTGGCGAAGGCTATAATCTCAACATCCCGCTGCCCCCAGGCACTGGCGTCGGCGGTTATCTGGAAGCCTTCAAACGGCTGATCGTGCCCGCGCTTTATAAATTCAAGCCCGACCTCATCATCGTGCCCTCGGGCTTTGACGGCGGCGCGTTCGACACGCTTGGCCGCATGATGCTGCACTCTGAGGCCTTCCGAGAGATGACGGCCATGATGATGGCAGCCGCCGACGACCTCTGCGGCGGGCGCCTGCTGCTCTGCCATGAAGGCGGCTACCATAAGGCGTCCACACCCTTCTTCGGCCTTGCGGTCATCGAGCAACTCTCCGGCATCAAAACGCCCATCGAAGACCCCTGGATGATGATTTTCCCTGGCATGGGCGGTCAAGAGCTCCAGCCCCACCAGGACGCCGTCATCACAGCCATCGCGCCGCAGCTGGAGATGATTGGCTAGCCGCGCTACAAGGCGGCATGACGACACTCATCTCTTCGGCTGAAACCCTACTAGGCAGCCCGCTAACAGGCGCCAAACGCCTGCACGGCGGGGACCTCAGCGAGGTTTTAGAAGCGCAGCTGCCCGATGGGCGCAGTGTCGTCATCAAAGGTGGACCCAATCCGCGCGCCGAAGCAGATATGCTCCGTAGCCTGAAAGCAGCCGGCACGCCGACGCCCGATGTCGTTGCTGTGAATGACACCGTCTTGGTGCTCACAAAGTGTGATGACGGTGGAGACTTAGCGCGATCTTGGAAGAGCCTCGCCGCCGCTCTCACAACAGTGCATAGCACGCATGGTGACACCTATGGCTGGCTGGAGGACTATGCCTTCGGCGCCGTGCCAATCCCCAACACGCCAAGCGACAACTGGCCAAACTTTTGGGCACAGAATCGTTTGCTCTGTCATGAAGGCCATGTACCCACCGCCCTGATGCACCGCATCGAAGCGCTGTGCGGGCGGCTCGCAAGCCTCGTGCCAGAAACGCCATCTCCCAGCCTCCTGCATGGCGATTTGTGGAGCGGCAATATCCTGTGTAGCCAGGGGGTGGTGACCGGTCTCATCGACCCAGCCTGCTACCATGGCCATGGAGAAGTCGACGTCGCCATGCTGTGCCTGTTCTCCACGCCAGGCGACGCCTTCTGGGCACATTACGCCCGTGACGAACTAGGCTTTTCAGAGCGCCAAGCCATCTACCAGCTATGGCCCGCCTTGGTGCATCTGCGTCTATTCGGTAGCGGCTATGCCGGCCTGGTCGAGCGCTGCCTGGCGCAGGTGGGCGCATGAGCTTGCCACTCCACATCCTGGTCGACGCAGACGCCTGCCCGGTCAAAGCCGAGATTTACCGGGTCGCCGAGCGCCATAAAGTGCCCGCCATGCTTATCGCCAACAGCTTCATCCGCGTGCCCGACAACCCGCTGTTCCGAGCCATCACAGTCGACAAAGGCTTTGACGCCGCCGATGACGAAATCGCCGGCCTCGCCAGCGCCACCAGCATCGTCATCACCGCCGACATCTTGCTGGCCGACCGCTGCCTGAAAGCCGGCGCGCAAGTCATCAGCCCCACCGGCAAACCCTTCACCGACGCCTCCATCGGCAGCGCCGTCGCCACCCGCGCCATCATGGCCGACCTGCGCGCCGGCGTCGGCACCGAAGGCATCGGCGGGCCAGCGCCGTTTAGTAAGGCGGATAGGTCTCGGTTTTTAGCCGCGCTGGATGGGGCGATTGTGCGGGGGCGGCAATTGAATAAGCCGTAACGCGCTTCCTCAAGGCGTAAAGGATTGTCGCAGCTGAAGCACATTAAAACGCGGCTGGAACACGTTCATGGACGGCGAGGCAGTCCCGCCAGGCTGGCGTTTTGGTATCAGTTGTAGGTTTTGGCCGCGCGCGTTCTGCGGAGGCAAGGCCGCGCCCTCAGTGCGCTGCGGGCGTGGTTGCTGCAGCGGCTGATAGGTGGTGAAGCCTTTGCTGCGGTTGACCACTTTGATGACGAGGTCGGACGGGGGCTGTGCTTGAGCACTTGCGGAATTTAACAAGCCGAATACGCAAGCGCAGACGAGCCCAGCGGCGCAGGCCTGGAGCCTCCTTTGAACACGACGCATACCACTCTCGCCCCACTGTCGCCCCTACAGGGCACAACCGCCGCTATCGCGCTGGACCATCGGCATGCTTTGGCAAGAAGCCATCGTTCGCAAAACACAGACCTGTGCCTTGCGCCGCCAAGAGTTCCGCTGCGCTTAAA
>JBCCDR010000287.1:0-3912 GCA_039030675.1 Pseudomonadota bacterium
AGGCCCGGCGCTGCTTGATTGTGCACGTAGGATACAACAGCGCCTTTAGAAACGCTCAGGTTGGTCATGCGCCGAACGGTCATATTCTCGCCGATGGTCGCAATATTGTGCGTGAGCTGCTCTTCAACCGTACGGTTTTCGCCCGGATAGCCGGTCTTCATGATGGTATTCATGTCCGCATCATGGGCCAAAGCCAAGTCAGCGACTGTGGATACAAAGCCTTGGAACACCTCATTGCGGGCCACAAAGTCTGTTTCAGCATTAACCTCAACAGCCGCGCCATTCACGCCTGATGTGACGACGCCGATGAGGCCGTCTGCTGCTGTCCGGCCCGATTTCTTTTGAGCCGCAGCAAGACCTTTGGTGCGGAGCCAATCGACTGCCGCATCGATGTCACCATCGGTTTCTGCCAATGCCTTTTTGCAATCCATCATGCCTGCGCCGGATTTATCACGCAGTTCTTTGACCATCGCGGCTGTAATCTGGGCCATGCTTCGCTCCATTTGAAAAGAGAATGTCACTGCAGTGCGCGCGCTTGGTAGCGCGCGACTGTTACGGTTTAAGGGGCTTAAGCGCCCCTTGAGGTTGAATGCCTAAGCGGTTTCGTCCGCTGCCGGCTCTTCAGCAGGGGCCGCTGCTTCTTCAGCCGGGGCTTCTGCCACGGCTGGTTCAGGCTCAGGCTGCTCTTGCGCGCCGAGGTCAACGCCAGCGTCCGCTGCGCCCTTCTGCCCACCATCCATGATGGCCTCGGCAACCAAGTCGCAATACAGCTTGATGGCGCGGCTTGCGTCGTCATTGCCAGGAATTGGGAAGGCAATACCCGCCGGGTCGCAGTTGGTATCCAAAATGCCAACCACAGGGATTTTCAGGTTATTGGCTTCCTGAATGGCAATCTCTTCCTTGTTGGTATCAATAAGGAAGATGACATCAGGCAGGCCGCCCATGTCGCGGATACCGCCCAAAGAGGATTCCAGCTTGTCGCGCTGGCGCTGCAGTTGAAGGGTCTCTTTCTTAGTCAGGCCCTGCGCGCCCGCTTCCAAAATCTCATCATAGTCTTTGAGCTTCTTGATGGATTTGGAAATGGTCGTCCAGTTGGTGAGCATGCCGCCAAGCCAGCGAGAGTTCACATAATACTGGCCGCAGCGTTTTGCGGCTTCAGCAATGGGATCCTGCGCTTGACGCTTTGTGCCCACGAACAAGATGCGTCCGCCTGAGGCAGACACGTCCCGCACAAATGAGAGCGCGCGTTGGAAGTAAGGCACCGTTTGGCTTAAATCGATGACATGAACTTTGTTGCGCTCGCCAAAGATGTACGGAGCCATCTTCGGGTTCCAACGGTGGGTTTGGTGACCAAAATGAACGCCTGCTTCAAGCAAGCTTCGCATTGACACAGCTGGCATCGCCATGTGTTTCTCCTTCGTTTTCCGGTTCTGTCCTCCGCCGCTTTACAAAAAGCCTTGCCTGAACAAGCAAACAAGACACCGGAGCCACCGAAGTGGGCAAAGCGACGTGTGTGATGGGGCGGCTGTTACCCTAAGGTTTGCGCAAAAGCAAGCTTAGGTTTTCAGCCGCTGAAAGAGGCCCTCTCGCCCATAGCCGGCGTTGGATGGAATACGGGCCATAACGCGGCCTTCCAGCTTCTCCACTTTCGGCAAGACTGGAATGACAGATTCCGACCAGGTCATGGAAAACGCGTCGCGCACGCTCGCGTATTTTGACAAGCGCTGAAGGTTCATGCGGGTTGGAAACATCATCTGAAATCCGTCTTCCCCCTCACGGGCGAGGGCCTGAGCCGGCGCAATCCAGCGGGCATTGACGAGCTCCCATCCATCGTGGCTGGAGATTTGATGTTTCGGTGCTTTGGCCAGATAGAAATAGGTGTCGTAGCGTTTGACCTGCCCATAGGGCGTTATCCAGCGGGCGAAGTAGCCCAGGTCAGTCAGGTCTAAATAGTGGCCAGTTTCATAAAGAAAGGCATCCATGTCGCGCTTGTCAGTTCCCAAACGCGTGCGCCAGCGCTGCGCGAACTTTTGGCGTTGTCGCTCGGAGGGTTGGCGTTTGGTTGCTGAGGACCGCGTTAAAAGCAGGCCGGTCTCTTCAAACACTTCCCTCACCGCCGTGAGCGCTAAGGCTTTGACCATGGCGTTTTGGCCATAGCCGCCTCGGAGACGTCCTGGCGGCACTTTGTGCAGGTCGCCGCGATCCAGCTTTCCGCCGGGAAAAACCAGCATGCCGCCGCCAAAGACGATATTGCGGTGACGTTCGACCATGAGGACTTCTAGGCCCTCCAGTCCGTCGCGCACGACCAAACAGGTCGCCGCTTTAATCGGCCGAACCATCTTTTTGTTATTGAGCGGGTCCTTCACACGCTACACCAGAGCCGCATGTTCGACCCCAGGAATGTCAGCCAAGGCGCTGCGCACGCTTGCATTGAGAGCCACTGTTTTGGGCAAGGCCAGCTCAATCTCATCCTCATCGGCAGTGCGTAGATAGAGAGTGATATGCCCTGCCCCGTCAGGAAGCTGGTCGATACGCGCGCGCAGGCTGGTGAGAACATCGTCCTCGGCTTGGCAATCAATGCGGCATTGCGAGAAGCCTTTGCCTTCTTCACCTTCCCCAAGGGCGGCTATAGAACGGCCTGTAAGGCTCACACGGTCGCCGCCTGGCAAGACGTCGGCTGAGACATTCATGACGACTGGAACGCGGCGGAAGCTTAACGCATGCACTTTTTCCACATGCTCGCCAAAAAAGCTGACTTCATAAGGCCCCGATTGGTCTGTCAGTCGCACATTGAGGAAGACTTTGCCCCGCTTGGTCCGGCGTTCGTAGGTTTCTTGGATAAGGCCTGCGACCACGCCGCGCCGTCCTTCATCCTGGGGCACATCGGTTATCAGTTGAGCGGCTGTTTGCACAGCTTGTGCGGCAAGGTCATCGGCAAACAGGTCCAGCGGATGGGCCGTGAGATAATAGCCAAAGGCTGTCTCCTCTTCAGCCAAGCGCTGCATGGGCTGCCAGGGCTCCACCTGCGGCAATGGCGGCATAGCGGCGCGCAAATCGGCTTCATCAAACAGGCTAACGACTTGGCTGTCTTTGCGGGCCTTGGCTTCATTGCTAGCGCGCAGGATGATTGGGATGGCCTCTAAGGTTTGCGCGCGGTTTTCATTGAGGCAATCCAAGGCCCCGCCGCGCACCATATTTTCCAACATGCGTTTGTTGAGGGCTTGTGGGTCGACCCGCTCGCCCAGGTCATAGACGGTCCCGAATGTGCCATTGGCGCTGCGTTCAGACACAATCGCGGCCATGGCCTGCTCGCCCACGTTTTTCATGGCGGCGAGGCCATACCGGATGGCGCGGCCATCAATCTCCTTGCGCGCATCCTTGGTGAGCTCAGTGCTGACCTCCTCAACGCTATATCGCGGCTTGGAAACATTCACGTCCGGCGGCAAAATCGGTATGCCCATGCGCTTTGCTTCCGTTGCAAAGCTGGTGAGCTTGTCGGAATTGTTCAAATCCAGGTTCATGGATGCCGCCATGAACTCTACTGGGTAATTGGCCTTTAAATAGGCTGTTTGATAGGCAACGAAGGCGTAGGCGGCCGCATGGCTTTTGTTAAAGCCATAGCCCGCGAACTTGGCGAGCGTATCGAAGATACCATTGGCCTCTGCCTCCCCAACATCATTTTTCGCAGCGCCTTCAATGAAGCGAATGCGCTGCGCGTCCATTTCTTCCTTTTTCTTCTTGCCCATGGCGCGGCGCAGCAGGTCAGCTTCGCCCAGCGAATAGCCGGCCATGACCTGCGCGATCTGCATCACCTGCTCTTGATAGACCGGGATGCCGAAGGTCTCGTCCAAAATGCTTTCAAGCATGGGATGGAGCGTATCGTATTCTTCACCATGCTTGCGGGCGATAAAG
>JBCCDR010000288.1:0-3890 GCA_039030675.1 Pseudomonadota bacterium
CCTGGGTCTACGGTCATAACAAGGGGTACCCTTTTGGTATTTTCTTAAACTCAAGACGCAAGTGCCCTGCGATAGCAGTCTATCTAGTGTCGTCCCTGCCATCCATCAACACATGATATGCCGCAATCACCGACTGCATCTTCTTCTCGCCGCGCCGGTCGCCGCCATTGGCATCTGGGTGGTAGCGCTTGAGCAAAGCTTTATACTGCCGCTTCACGTCCGCTTCACTGGCATTTTCGTCAAGGTCGAGTGTGGCAAGCGCCATGGCCTGCTGCGCATTGACGGGCCGCCGGCCGCTGTGCGGGCTTTCGGCAAAGCGGCGGAAGCGCGGGTCGGATTTGAAAATACCGTGCGCGTCTTTCATTTTGAGCGAGGCCAAGTCTTCCGGGTTCATGCGGAAGGGGAAGGTGGGGCCATCCCAGCTTGGATGCGCTTGGCGCTCTTTGGCATAGTGTTCCGGGCTGATGGTGTCGAAATAGTTCCAGGATTCATTGTGCTCGCGCACATGTTTCAGGCAAAACCAATACCACTGCGGTGGCTCATCGCTGCGCCGGCTTGCGTTTTTAGGCGCTTTGAACTCGCCAGGCTCTGTGCAGCCAGGCCAATCGCATTGGCGGCCATCACTGTGCTCCACGCGGCCGTGAAAACGGCCATTGGGCCGTTTGGTTGCTTTGCTTGATTGCTAGCGCGCCATGTGGTCAATGTAGGCGCAATCGCGCTGCTCGCCAGGCCTCAAGAATTGAAAGATACACCCGATGGATAATTACCACGCCCGCATTGAGGACAAGCTGACCAAGACGTTCGCGCCTATCGCGCTCGACGTGATTGACCAAAGCCATTTGCACGCTGGCCATGCCGGCGCGCGCGAGGGCGGGCAAACCCATTTCAAAGTCATCATGGTCTCAGACGTGTTTGAAGGCAAAACCCGTGTTGCGCGCCAGCGTTTGGTCCATGCCGAGCTTAAAGCCGAGCTAGAAGAGCGCGTGCATGCGCTCTCGCTGAGTTTGCGCACGCCCACGGAAGCGGAGAAATTAGCGCAGCGTGAGGGCTAGCGTGGTTGGCAAAATCACCATGGCAAGCAGCAGGCTTGCGACAATATACCCCGCCACGGCGGCATCATCCTGGCCCGTTTTCCCCGCCAGAATGTAATTGAACACGGCAATGGGCATCATCGCGACCAGCACGATGATGGGTTTGATGTCGCTGTCGATGGGCAGCACGACCACCACGCACAGGCCAGCCGCCAGACCCAAAGCATAGCGTATGCCGGCCCAGCTCAGTCCTTTGGCAAGGCCAGATGGCTGCATGCGGGCAATGCCGCCGCCAAGCGCGAGAAGCATGGCTGGGATGGCGACGCCGCCTGCCAGGTCCGCACTGTCCATAATCCATTTGGGCGGCATAACGTCTAAAGCCCGTATGATGACGGCTGCGAGCAGCGCCCATAACAGCGGGAAGGTCAAAATCCGTTTGGGGTCCCAAGCGCCGCTGGCGACCCGCCAGCCAAGCGTGAACTGCGAGAAGATGGAGACCGCGAAAAATGTCGCCGCGATGGTGAGGCCAGTCTGGCCAAAGGCAAAGAAGCAGACCGGCATGCCAATGTTGCCCCAATTGCCGAAGCTCAGGCCAGTCAGGCCTGGCTGCAGGGCTTGGCCGCTGACCTTTAACAGCGTGAACAGGCCGATGTGAATGATGGCAATATACAGCATGGCGCCCAGCGCTGCGCTGACCAGCAAGTCTGTCTCCAGCTGCGCGCGCACCAAGGTACCAAATAAGAGGGCAGGAACGCCCACATGCAGCGAAACATCGCCAAGCAGCTGGCTTTTAAAGGTGGGGTCAGCGCGCGCCCAGACATAACCGGCGGCAGCAATGGCAAAAACGGGGAAGAGGATGCCGCCGATTTGCCCAGCTAGGCTGAGAAAATCCGTCACGCAGGCTCGCTTTGTGCCGGCGTCAGGTCTGTGATTTTCAGCAAGGTCACTTGATTGCGCTGGCGGCGCATGACTTCAAAGCGGCGGTCGAAAAACTCAAACACCTGGCCTTTGACCGGGATGATGCGCGCTTCGTTAATGAGCAGGCCTGCGACCGTGGCAGCGTCTTCATCGGGCAGCGTCCAGTCCATGCGGCGGTTTAAGTCGCGGATGGTCACCGCGCCTTCGACTGTGATGGAATTATCCGCATTGAAGGTGATGCCGCTGGTTTCAAAGGTGTCATATTCATCCGCGATGTCGCCGACGATTTCTTCTAAAATGTCTTCCAGCGTCACCAGCCCCAGAATCACGCCATACTCGTCGACGACAATGGCAAAGTGGCTGTTGCGCGCGGTAAAGGCATCCAGCTGTTCGCGCAGGGACGTCGTCTCAGGCACAAACCAGGGCTTAGACATCAGGCTCTTGATGTTCACCCTGTCGCGCCGCCCGCCGGGCTTCATGAGTGAGCGCAGAATATCTTTTGCATGAATGACGCCGATGATGTTGTCAGGGTCGTCCTCATAGAGCGGGATGCGCGTATAGGGCGCGTCGATGACCTGCTGGATAATCTCGCTGGAGGGCAGCCCTGCATCAATCATCATCATATTGCGGCGGTGAACCATGACGTCGGCGATGTCCACATCATCCAGGTCCAAAATACTGCCCAGCATATCGCGGTGTTCTTTAACGATGCCGCCCTCTGAGGCATGCAAATCAATGGTGCCGCGAATTTCCTCATGGCTGGACAGGAACGTGTCTTTCTCGGAGATATCAACGCCGAACAGCGCGAGCGTCCGCCGCACGATGGCTTGTACCAGGTTGACGACCGGGCCCAATATAGTGGCAAGCAGCGAAATTGGCTTCGCCACCACAAGCGCTACGCTGTCCGCTCGGCTGATAGCCAGGGTTTTGGGGAGCACTTCAGCGAAGATGAGTACCAGTGCTGTCATGGCAATTGTGGCGTAAACCACGCCCGCTTCGCCAAACAGCTCAATCATGACGCTGGTCGCCAAGGCGGAGGCCAAGATATTGACCAAGTTGTTGCCCAGCAAGATGGTGCCAATAAAGCGTTCCGGCAGTTCCACTAGGCTCTCAAACACAATGGCTTTTTTGTCGCCCTCGCTGGCCATGGTGCGCAAGCGTGCGCGCGAAGCCGCTGTCAGCGCGGTTTCAGAGCCTGAGAAGAACCCAGAGAGCACCAGCAGAAAAAGGACGGCAAAAATGGCGATGGCGAGGTCGCTGCTCATAAGGCCCCTGCAGTCTCCGCGGCGAGGATTTTCTCAAGCATCGGCTCAAGCACGGCTGCGCTCACATCACGCGTTAAAAAGGCCTGGCCGATGCCGCGGCTTAATATGAGTGTGATGCGCTCGTCCACATTCTTTTTATCCTGCGCCATGTGATGGATCATTTCCTCAGCGCTTAAATCATCCAAGCCAAAACGCTCCACCCGGCGCGGCAGGCCCAGTGCTTCGAAGGTTTGGAGTGTGATATCCAAGTCTTTGCTGGCCATATGCCCCAGCGAGTGGCTGACTTGATGGGCCATC
This sequence comes from Pseudomonadota bacterium, assembly GCA_039030675.1. Lineage (GTDB taxonomy): Bacteria > Pseudomonadota > Alphaproteobacteria > Sphingomonadales > CAKZYD01 > CAKZYD01. The sequence goes on from JBCCDR010000288.1 coordinate 3,512, forward strand.
ACCATGCCGATGGAGACCGCTTCACCATGCAGGATACGCCCGTCATAGCCAGCATGGGCTTCAATGGCATGGCCGAAGGTGTGGCCTAAATTGAGAAGGGCGCGGCGGCCTCGTTCGCGTTCATCTGCCGCCACCATTTCCGCTTTGATTTGGCAGCTGCGTGCTACGGCATGGCGCAGAGCATCGCCGTCTCCGGCGAGTACCGCTTCGCCATTATCGCCAAGCCAGTCAAAGAACTGCCGGTCGCAGATAAGGCCGTATTTGATGACCTCGGCAAAGCCGGCCATGCGCTCACGCTCTGGCAGCGTTGATAAAACACCGGTGTCTGCCAGAACCAAGCGCGGCTGGTAGAAGGCGCCGAGGAGGTTCTTGCCTTGCG
>JBCCDR010000289.1:0-3890 GCA_039030675.1 Pseudomonadota bacterium
GGCGGCGGTGCAGACGGCGGTGGTGCCGATGGTGGTGGCGCTGACGGTGGTGGTGCCGATGGCGGCGGTGCAGACGGCGGTGGTGCCGATGGTGGTGGCGCTGACGGCGGTGGCGCTGACGGCGGTGGCGCTGACGGCGGTGGCGCTGACGGCGGTGGTGGTGCCGATGGCGGAGGTGTCGATGGCGGCGGCGTAGACGGCGGTGGAGCTGATGGCGGCGGTACCGATGGTGGCGGCGTAGACGGCGGTGGAGCTGATGGCGGTGGCGCAGACGGTGGCGGCGTAGACGGCGGTGGAGCTGATGGCGGTGGCGCAGACGGTGGCGGCGTAGACGGCGGTGGAGCCGATGGCGGCGGCGTAGACGGCGGCGGCACGGATGGCAGCGGCACTGACGGCGGTGGCGTTGACGGTACAAATACCGACGGCGGTGGAACGGATGGCGATGTGGTCTTACTGCCAGATGCTGGCGGGCCTTACACCGTGTTGGTGGATGAGGAATTCGCGTTTGATGGCGGGAACTCCTCTGTGTTCAATATCGGCCTTGAAGACGTCACCATTGAATGGCTGCTATTAGACGCAGACATGGAGATTTTCTTAGCAACTGGGCTGGGAACACAGAATAGCCCGCTCGTGCCAGGCACTGTGAGCTTCGATGAAGAAGGCCAGTTTGATATCGTTCTGCGCTTTACCTATGGCGACTTGGTTGCCTCTTCAGAAGGCATTGTCATTGTCCTGGCCAATCAGGTGGTCTCCGTTCCTGGGTCCCTGCTTTTGATCCTGCCAGGATTGCTAGTGATTATGCGGCGGGGGCGGAGACGCTAAGGCGCCCTTCCCGCTCAAATCCGCGTCTGCTTCAAAAAGACACAACAAAGCATTTATCAACCTAAAGTGATATGATAGCGTCTTTTTTTAAGGCGTTCTAAACTATTAATTTTACACGTATAGGTTGTAATGCAGCAATCGATAATAGAATCCGTTGGCTTCGGCCTCTATTTGATGTGCTTTAATGCGGTTGTTTTGCTGCTTTTCCTCAACGCGCTCGACGATGCCTTTGTTGATGCCGTTTACATCGCCAGGCGAATCTATCGCGCTATAGTCGTAAAACCGCGCTACCGCACAGCCAGCGCCGCCTCCATGCGGGCGCTGCGCACGAAGCAAAAGGCTTTGGCCATCTGCGTGCCAGCTTGGGAGGAAGAGGCTGTGATCGCGCAAATGCTGCAGCGCGCTGTGCGCACGGTGCGCTATGACAATTATCGCATCTTCGTGGGCGTCTATGCCAACGACCCTGACACGCGCAAAGCCATCGAGACTCTCTGCGCCCGCGACCATGATTGTGCGCACCGGGTGGTGATCGTGACACATGATGCGAAGGGCCCCACGAGCAAAGCCGATTGTCTCAACAGCATCTATCAACACATCACACAGAGCGACGCCTGGGCTGAGGCAGAAAAGGTCCACGGCTTTATCCTGCATGATGCGGAAGACATTGTGCACCCCAGCGAGCTGGTGGTGTTCAACCACCTCATAGGCCGCGCGGACATTATTCAATTGCCGGTCACGCCCCTGGTCCGGCCGCTGTCGCACCTGATTGGTGGGCACTATATTGACGAGTTTGCTGAGAGCCACACCAAGGATTTAGTGGTCCGCGAAACCCTTGGCGCGCCGCTGCCAAGCGCCGGCGTGGGCTGCGCCTTTTCTGCAGAAGCGTTGCAATCACTGGCCATGGTGCGCGGCGGCGCGCCGTTCAATACCCGGTCCGTCACGGAAGATTATGACATTGCCTTTGACATGGCAGATCTAGGCTTTCGCAGCATGTTTGTGCGCCTGCCCAGCCATAGCGGGGACGCGAGTTTTGTGGCCACGCAGGAGTATTTTCCAAACACGTTCATTGCCGCGGTGCGCCAGAAGGGCCGCTGGCTGCTGGGCATTGCTCTAGAAAACTGTGACAGGCGCGGCTGGCACGGCAATTGGGCCTCACGCTATATGCTCTGGCGCGACCGCAAAGCCTTGCTCACCGCCTTTGCCGCCATCGCGGCGTATGCCCTTATCATTGTTTTCCTTGCCATGGCATGGCTGACAGAGACGCCGCTGGAAGACCTCTACAGCCGCATTGTGCCCGCTGGCGGCATCGTGGCGTTTCTCCTGTGGGCCAATCTGCTGTTCCTTGCCAACCGGCTTCTGCAGCGCTTTGCCTTTGTCTATCGCTGCTATGGCCTGACCCAAGCTCTCATGAGCCCGCTGCGCGTTGTGGTGGGAAATTTCGTGAATTTTGCTGCTGCCTTAAGGGCAGCATGGCTATTCCGCAAATCGCTCAAAAACAACACGGCGTCACACTGGTACAAGACGACCCATCAAATCCCTACCGCTGATGCGGCGCTTAAAATGCCAGGCGGACGCTGATGGGTCCGTTTAAGGGGCTGCGCTGGGCGATGGTGCTTGCCGCACTGGGCGGCGGCGGGCTTGGCGTTGTTGATCGATTGCCCGAAGGCAGCGCGGATGTGGCGTTAGGCGCCCAGGCAGCCATTCCCTCACCAGAGTCTTCTTATGGCGCACCGCAACAAGCCGCGACATCCACAGCTCAAGCGCCGCTCACCGTCAGCGCTTCAAAAGAAATCTCGCCCAGCACGCTGGACATCGCTCTCCCCAAAGCACCCCGTCCAGCTGCGTCTAGGACAGTAATCGCGCTGCAGAAAGAAACGCGCAGGCAGCCCGCTAAAGCGCTGAATGAGCAGCTGCTCGCTTACTTGCCGCGCCCAAAGCAAAAACCCAGCCCTGCGCCTATTGCTGCAAACGCCCCGGCAATGGCTTATAATCCGCCGCAGTATCGCCCGCAAAAAGACGCCTTTGCCGCTGCTGCCATAGAACCGGCAGCGGCGCCCAGCCCCTACGCGCTGAACACCTTGGCGTATGCGGCTTTGGCTAATGGCGATCGCCAGGACGCCCTCTCCCTTTTTGCGCAATCCTTGGCGATTAACCCGCGCCAGCCAGATGTTCAAAGCCAAGTGGGCTTCATTGAAAAGGCGCGGGGCAATTATAGCGCTGCTCGCCGCGCCTTTGCTGCAGCGGCCTCTTTCGGGCGAGTGCAGCCGAGTATTCTGCGCGAGCTCTCGCAAGTCTCCAGGCCGCTACGGATGTCCGCCTACACGGTCTGGCGGCAAAACAGCCGGCAGATCAATGATGCGGCCTTCGGCCCGTCCCTCGCGCAGAGCCAATCGGGCCTGGGCGCCAGCTACCGCCTGCCCGTTGATGGCTGGGCCAGCCGGCACGGGCTGAGCGCTACAAGCCGGCTACTCTGGGCCTATGATCCTGAAAGCCTCTCGCCAGACGGTCGCAGCGTTCAAGCCGGCATCGGCCTGCAGCTGAGGCCGTTTGAAGCGCTCAACATCGTCACAGCAGTCGAGCGCTTGCTCGCCATTGGCGATGACGCCCGCAATGACTGGCTGCTGCGCACATCATACTCCGCAGGGCGCGGCTATGAACCAGAGCTTGGCAAAAACTGGTGGCTGCATTGGTCCACCTATCTCGACGCAGCTGTCATTGACCCAAGCGACCCAGACATTCAAATCCTAGGTGATGCCCGCGTCGGCCTGGGCCATCAGCCTTTTGAGGGCTCCAGCCTCACCGTGATCCCTTTTGCGGGCCTATCGGGCATCTATGAGGATGCAGGCGGACGCACCACCGATCTTTATGAAGCCGCCGCCGGCGTGTGGCTGCGGCTATGGCCAGGTGGACCGGAGATCACAGACCCCGCACGCGCGCTCGACCTGCGCCTGGAATATCGCGAGAAACTTGGCGGGGACAGCCCATCAAAATCCGGCATGCGCGTGACGCTGGGTGTGACCTACTAACGCTCGGAGAGATTACTCCGTAATGCTGAACTTGCTTCAGCA
>JBCCDR010000290.1:0-3876 GCA_039030675.1 Pseudomonadota bacterium
ATAAGATTTAACGAAGGAGAAAAACGCAACTTTTTATTATGCCTTTTCTAATAGTAAAATGAAACCATGGACCAGGATGGCGCCAACCACCGCTATTTGACCAGCGGCAAGGATTTGGTCCTCACGCCACGCTTCTCGCCTTCACAGCAAGAAATCACCTACATGGCTTATTATAACGACCGGCCACGTGTGTATTTGTACAATCTTGAAAGCGGCAGCCATGAGGTGCTGGGTGATTTCCCCAATATGACCTTTGCGCCGCGCTTCTCTCCAGACGGCAATAAAATCATTATGAGCCTGGCCAATGATGGCAACTCCGACATTTTCGTCATGGATCTGCGCACGCGGCAAGTGCGCCAGCTGACAGATCACCCGGCGATTGACACGTCAGGCTCTTATTCCCCATCGGGCGACCGCATCGTCTTTAACTCTGACCGCGGCGGCACACAGCAGCTCTACGTCATGGACGGCAAAGGCGGCGATGTGCGGCGTATTTCCTTTGGGAATGGCCGCTATGGCACGCCTGTATGGTCCCCGCGCGGTGACTTAATCGCCTTTACCAAGATAGACCCCAAAAGCCGGCAGTTCCGAATTGGCGTTATGCGCCCTGATGGGAAGGGCGAGCGGATGCTGACAGCCTCTTATCAAGACGAAGGGCCCACATGGTCGCCCAATGGCCGCGTTCTGCTGTTCTTCCGCACCGAGCCTTATACGCGCAGCGGCGAAGGGGGAGGCGTCTCGCTTTGGAGTGTCGACCTGACTGGCCGCAATGAGCGGCAAATCCTTACGCCAGCGCAGGCCTCTGACCCTGCGTGGTCACCGCTTATTCAGTAATACGGGCCTCAGATTTGCGCGCCTCGCCCCATAAGTGTCACACCCGCAGCACAGCAAATCCAGCTAATGGCGCTGAGTGTGCGAGCGGATAAAGCGAACTGAATCATTGAAAAACCACGAAAAAGCCGTTGATTTTTCTGGAATTTCGTGTTCCGGTCCGTCGCGAGGGGCAACAGATACGCACCCGAATAGAACAGGTCTTGAAGCAGCAAAAACTGAGGGCTTTCCTTTCATGTCGATTTTGACTTCCGCGAAATTTTTACTCACGGCGTGTTTGTGTGTTGCCGTAACCACCGCTTGTAGCCGTTCTGAGCCGGAGGCTGCTGCAACCCAGCAAAATACACCGCCGCCTGCAAAGACAGAGCCGGTCTATCAAGAACCTGTGGACAAGATTGTGCCAGGCTCGCTGGAAGACATGATCCGTTCGGCCGGCAGTGACCGCGTTTTCTTCGCCTTTGACAGCTCAGCTCTGTCAGCCGATGCACGCGAAACGCTGACGCGCCAAGCCAATTGGCTGCGCAGCTATCCAGCCGTGACCATTCGCGTGGAAGGCCATGCTGATGAGCGCGGCACGCGGGAATATAACCTAGCGCTTGGCGCTCGCCGCGCTGCCGCTGTGAAAAACTATCTTGCCGCCCTTGGCGTTTCAGCGGGCCGCGTTGATACCATTAGCTACGGGAAAGAACGTCCTGCTGTTCTTGGCTCTGGCCCAAGCGTTTGGTCTAAAAACCGCCGCGGCGTGACCTCTCTGACGAGCGTCAACAACTAGGCTTTGCTTCCTATGGCGGGCATGAATATGTCCGCCATCACACCGCAACGTCCTGCTTTCACCTCTGGCGGCCTGATTGAGCTCTCATAAAGTCGCCTTTTTGAGCTGTTACGCCTCACCCTATGAGACAACAGACAGCTAGGCTTAGGCTCATGCTCTTTCGCGTTTTTACGCTTTCAGCCACCCTTATTGCCGCAGGTATTGCTGCGCCTCAAAACAGTTACGCGCAGTCAGCGCAGCAGCTCCAACGCGACATCACAAAACTGGAAAAGGAGGTAAACGCCCTCCAGCGCCGTGTTTTTAAAGGAGACACGACGTATTTTCCGCAGAACGCTGCTTCCGGTGCTGGGCCAGATGCGGCAGGCATTTTGGTGCGTTTAGATCAGATGGAAGAAAGCCTGCGCCAGCTCACTGGGCGCGTGGAAGAGATGGGGTATGCGCAGCGGCAACTGGAAGGCGCCTTTAAAGACTTCCGCGATCAAACAAACTACCGCCTCGATGCCTTGGATGGCACCAATACGCCAGCCGCCGCATCGACTGCAGTTGTTGCTGACGCGGCGCCAACTACATCGGCGGTAGAGCCCGCATCAGACCAAGCGGATGCAGCTGCGGATCAAGCCTCTACAGCAACGGCGCTGGCAACCCCTGCTGAACCCAGCACGCCTGAAGATGCTTTTGCCAAAGCCTTTGATCTCGCCAAGCGCGACCAGTTTGATGCTGCTGAGCAGGCGTTTCTCGGATTTCTGTCCGATTATCCAAAAGACCCGCTTGCCTCCAACGGGCATTATTGGCTAGGCCGCGTCTATACCGCTAAAAAACAACTTACTGACGCTGCCGACGCATTCTTCAATGGCTATTACAACTATCCTGACGGCAACAAAGCGCCTGAAAACCTTTTGGCCCTCGCGTCCACATTACGCGCAATGGACAGCAAAAAAGACGCCTGTAAGGCGCTGGCGTTGCTGCAATCGCGCATTGCTGAAAACAAGTATCCATCGATTAGCCAACGTGTCCTGCAGGGCATCGACAACGAGAGCAGCATTCTTGCCTGTCAGTAATGGCGCGCGCCCCATCTCCTCTCAGTGACGGTCTAATTGACTGGTTTTCGAAGCATCACCTGAAACCCCCAAGCTCTCAGCATCCTATTGTACTTGCTGTGAGCGGCGGTGCTGACTCGATGGCAATGGCGCATCTGTTTCGCGATGCGTTTGGCGCTGAGACGTGTCATGTTTCCACCATCGATCACGGCCTGCGCCATGGCAGCTATGCTGAAGCGCGGTGGACCCTGTCACAGCTCCAAGCCGCGGGCTTTAAAGTCTCTTTGGACCCTCTGTCCTTGGCAGGTGAGGATGGCAATACACAGGCATTAGCGCGGCAAGCACGCTATGCAGCCCTTTTGAAGACGGCGACATCGGTCGGAGCATCGCTTATTGCTGTTGCACAAACACTTGATGATCAAGCGGAGACCGTTCTTGCCCGCTTGGCGCGCTCAAGTGGCACAAAGGGCTTATCCGGCATGCGCGCGGTGTCAAAAGTGCCGAGCGGCGAAAACCAAGAGGTTTCACTTATCCGCCCACTGCTCGGCATTCGGCGCGAAGCACTTCGCAGTTATTTGATAGACCGACAGGTGCGCTGGGCAGAAGACCCCTCGAACCGAAAGACCGCCTATGACCGTATTCGGTTTCGCGCATTGCTCAAAACTTGGGAAGAGATGGGCTTTGCGCCTTACCGCATTGCCGCCACTGCAGAACATCTGCAGCGCAGCGATGCGGCACTCGACGCTTTGGCCGATGACGCGCTGAACGCGCTGGAGTTAGAGCACACACAGTGCGGCTTCGTTTTTAGCCAACATGCCTTTGCCTCTTTGCACACCGACACACAGCTGAGAGTCTTGCAGACGCTGTTGCAGCGGGTTGGAAGCCGCAAAAACGCTGTACGTTGGGAAAAGCTTGAGCGGGCCCGCTTGGCGATCATCAGCGATGAGCCATCAACCTTCACATTGCACACTGTCATTGTGTCTGTTGATCAACACAGGGTGACGATGCGGCCTGAGAAGGGCTGAAAGGTGTTTCCTATCTGGCTGTCGCTTTGATTTTACAGCCTGCTGTGACACATTATCATGATGGCAAAGTTCCGCTGGGTGTTGTTTGTTTAAGGAATATGATTACCTTACTAAGACGCAGGCGGTTCTGAATACCGCCGATGCATCATTTAAGAGGACGGATGCGTGAATAATATCGGCCGATCTTTATTGCTTTGGGGTTTTGTCATCC
>JBCCDR010000291.1:0-3874 GCA_039030675.1 Pseudomonadota bacterium
AGCTGATTGTGGCAAAAGACAATCTTGCACAAGCCATGACGCTGCTGCAGGGCCGGGAAAGCGATATCGCGCCGGTTCTCAACAACGTGCAAGAGCGCCGTGTTGTCGGCGTGTTGCATGAGACGGACGTGCTGGCCGCTTTCAACCGACTGCTCATTGAAAACGAAGAGGAAATGCGCGGCACCAACCCCGCCTAGCGCCCGAAGCCTCCAGCAGACGATAAAACCTAAGTGCCTGTCTAGCGCGTGGATGTGCAATGGGGTAGCGCCAGCACAGATTTTGTGACTGACGGACCCTTTCAAGATGACTGCAGACTTATCGGCCCTTCACGGCCTCCCCATTGACAAAGTGTTTTATGACGGTGCCTGGCAGACGCCGAGCACGCAGCACACGCAAACCCTCATCTCACCGGTCACGGAAGAGGCGGTTGCCCATGTGGCGCTTGCCGCTGAAGCCGATGTTGATGCTGTTGTTGCCTCTGCACGCGCAGCCTTTGATGAAGGCCCATGGCCGAAGCTGACGCCCAAAGAGCGCGCACAGACGTTGGAGCGCTTTGCGGAAATAATGCGCAGTAAAGGCCAAGAGTTTGCTGACGTTTGGATCGCGCAAACCGGTACCCTCAAAGGCATGGCCAGCAATTCGGCCAACTATTCCATCAGCGCTATCGACCGCAATGTCGCGCTGGCTGACAGCTATCCGTTCCTAGAAGTCTTTGACCAATATGACGACTTCCGCGCCATCGTCCGCGAACCGGTGGGCGTTGTCGCCGCCATTGCACCCTGGAATGCACCGCTGGCAACCATGCTCAACAAAATTGGTCCAGCCCTTATGGCGGGCTGCCCAGTCATCATGAAACCCGCGCCTGAAACGCCTTTGGAAGCCTATCTGATTGCCCAAAGTGCCATCGAAGCAGGCTTTCCGCCTGGCGTGGTGAACCTGTTCGTCGCCGACCGTGATGTCTCTGATTATCTCGTCAGGCACGTAGGCGTCGATAAGGTGAGCTTTACTGGCAGTGTCGGCGCAGGCAAACGTATCGCCAGTGTCTGCGCTGATCGGATTGCGCGGGTGACGTTGGAGCTTGGCGGTAAGTCTGCAGCTATTGTTTTAGAGGACGCAGATCTCACCGCAGCGGCGAAGAGTTTAGCCGGCAACATGGTGATGCTGAGCGGTCAGAACTGCGCTGCTCTCACACGCGCATTAGTGCCTGCCTCACTCCAAGAGGATTTCGTGACGGCTCTCATTGATGAGCTTGAGACAGTCAAAATCGGGGACCCGCTAGAAGAGGGGATCCGCTTAGGTCCGCTCGCCATGGAACGGCAGCTCACCCGGGTTCTCCACTACATTGAGATCGGCAAGCAGGAAGGCGCGCGTCTCGCCTATGGTGGCGGTCGTCCAGCGGCGCCCAACAAGGGCTTTTATGTCGAGCCAACAGTTTTCGCCGATGTGAAAAACGATATGCGCATTGCTCAGGAAGAAATCTTCGGGCCGGTGCTCTGCGTGATTCCCTATGGCAGCGTCGAAGAGGCCATCGCTCTCGCCAACGCCTCAGATTTCGGCCTTGCCGGCGGCGTTTACACCGCAGACGTCCAAAAAGCCTATGACATCGCCCGCCAAATGCGCACGGGGACAGTGGGCAACAATGGCGCTAAAGCTGATTTCTCCGTGGCCTTTGGAGGCTTTAAACAATCCGGCCTTGGCCGCGAAGGCGGCACTGTGGGGATTGAGCCCTATTTGGAAGTCAAGACATTGCTCTTTGATGAGGCGCCGCCTAAGCTCTAGCCACACAGCTTTTCGATCGAGGCGCCCCATGACACAAACCCAGGAAGAGTATTGGAATGAGGACGCGGGGGATTTCTGGGCGAAAGAGGCCGATGCGCTCGATGGGATTTTGGAACCATTTTTAAACCCCATCCTAGAAGGGCTGGGTGGCCATAATCCGCAGCACATTGTGGACATAGGGTGCGGCGCTGGCTCTTTATCGCTGCTTGCAAAACGGCGCTACCCCGCCGCGACATGCACTGGACTGGACCTGTCCGTTCCCATGCTAGGCGTCGCTCAGGACCGCGCGGCCGCGGCGGGCCTGGACGTCAGCTTCATCGCAGGCGATGCCACAAAAGCACAGCTGGATGCGCCCGCGGACGCCATGATTTCCCGTTATGGCATCATGTTTTTTGAAGAGCCCGTGGACGCTTTCATAAAGCTGCGCGGTTTGATGGCCGCTGGCGGGCGTTTTTCCGCTGTCTGCTGGCAAGAGATGCCCAAAAATGGTTGGCTCGCCAAGCCCATGCGGGCTGTCTTGCCATTCTTAAAAGAGCCGCCGCCAGAACCTGACCCACATGCGCCAGGGCCCTTTGCCTTTGCAGATAAAGCGCGCGTAGTCGGCATTTTGGAACAGGCTGGTTGGCAAGACGTCGCTATGACGCCGTGGGAGGGAAAACTCAAACTTCCTGGCGAAACGCTCGACGAGGCCGCAAATTTCATGACGACGCTTGGCCCCGCCTCCAGCTTGATTAAAGCGCAAGGTCTAGACCTAGAGCCCATCGTTGCGGCCGTCATGGACATTTTGAAGGCTGAGTCTGGCCCAGATGGTCCTTACGAGATGGAGGCTGCTGCCTGGGTTTTAACGGCTAAAGCTTAGCCATGCGCATTCTGACCAGCCAGGGCGAGCTGGACGCTCTCTATGACCAGCCGCTTGAGCCCGCATTGGCCAAAGAAACGGACCACCTCACGTCCGCCTATCGCGCCTTGGTAGAAGCCTCACCGTTCGTCGTTGTCGCCACAAAAGGACGAGGCGGTCTCGACTGCTCGCCGCGTGGCGACAAGGGCCAGGTCGTGTTTGTGGAAGATGACTATACCTTGCTGCTGCCCGATCGCCGCGGCAACAACCGCCTCGATACGCTGCACAATATCGTCAGTTGCCCTGATATTGGCCTGATCTTCCTGCTGCCCGGCAAACAAGAGCTTTTGCGCGTGCGTGGTACGGCGCAGGTTGTTGTCGATGATGCGTTGGCGCAGACCTATTCTGTCGATGGGAAGCAGCCCAAGTGCTTCATCAAAATCGCTATCGGCCGTGTTTACTTCCAGTGCGGCCGCGCGGTCTTGCGGTCAGGGCTTTGGTCGAATGCATCGCCCGTTGATGGTTTGCCAAGTGCAGGCCAGATGCTGAAACAAGCCAGCGAGGACTTTGATGCTGAAACTTATGATGCGGCTCTGGCAGAGCGGCAGAAGGGCACGCTGTATTAACTCCTTAGTCGAAGGCAATGAGCTCCTGACATTAGATGATCTGCCAGCACTTGGTGACGTAAAGGCAATCAAGGCGTTCGCGCGCAGTTTCAATGGATATGATAATTATGGCTCCTTCCACGCATGCGCTAGCGCGGCAAGCAAGAAGGAACGGCTGACCATTGAGCAGCTCAGAAACGAGCTGTTTTTTGCCTATAGAGCTGGAAACCATCACGGCAATAATGATGTCAGCAAGATTTATGAGGAACTCTATCCTGTCTTTACAAGGCTGGTGCAGGGCTGACTTGTGCTGTTTGCTCCGTGTCCCCCAAACATGCTGTTGGTCAAATAGGTTCTGAAAACCTTCCTGGCAGCTGAGAAACCTCTGTCACATTCGCCGTCCGCAAATGCTATGTAGAGCAAATGAGTGATTCTGCCCCCGACTTACACTCACCAGCCCCCGCCGCTGGTGAACCTGCTTACCTCAATGGCCTGAACGCGCCGCAGCGCGAGGCGGTTTTGACGCTGGATGGGCCGGTGTTGATGCTCGCAGGGGCGGGGACGGGCAAGACGCGGGCGTTGACGACGCGGCTGGCGCATTTGCTGTGGACGCAGAGCGCGTGGCCGAGCCAGATTTTGGCGGTGACGTTTA
>JBCCDR010000292.1:0-3868 GCA_039030675.1 Pseudomonadota bacterium
ATGTTTTTAAGCCGCCCTTGATGATGGCGAAAATTGAGTGGCCCGCATCCATGCGCCTGCAGCGTATGGGGATGGAGCACATCACTCATGTAAGAGCGAACATCATCAACGTGATTGGCTGCAAATGTAAGCCCTCCCAGCGTTGGAAGGTCCCGTTCTGCGGCTAAGGCTTCAAATGGAGAGTCCACCGTTTGTATCACTCCCTCGCGACCTGAAAATCAAACATATATTGCCGGCGATCTGCCGGACTGATTACGCCCTCAGCGCCTGGTTTTGCCCATGTGAGAGCCTGAAAAAATTTTTGTATATGAAACACTGGGATAAACTATACAGAGAGCCTCATAGCCGAAACAAGCTGGCTAGAGGCATATACCTATAACAAAATTGATATAATGTATCGATGCGCACCTGTGGCGCATAGGTGCATAGTGAGAGGGAGCTGCGCTCTACTCAGCAGGCAAAGCTGCCCCCTCGCTGCGACGCTGTTTGGACTGGCCAGGCAGAGCAAATACCTCCCTGTCAGGCGAGAGTTGTTTGCCGACCACATAGTTGACCATCATCGACAGGGCGAGCACGTGATAATACAAATCGAAGGTCGCCAGAGACAGGAACGCGCCGCCAACACCAAAGCCCACAAGGGAGAATTGCAGCATCTGCGCTAAGTCGTGCGCCCAGGCAAAGTCCTCATGCCCTTTGGTCATGCGCCGGGTATCCATGGTGGTGATGAAACCACAGCTTAAGAGCAGCAAATATAGAAACAGCCCGACATATCCGTGTTCGCCAAGTGTATCGAAATAGATCGAGTGAGCGACGAAGATCCTGTCATTGGACGGCATATATTGCTTCGCTAAGTCCTTATCAAAGAAGAACCTAAAGCCGCCGCCTATGACAGGGCTCGAGTTGGCAACGTTCATGGAATAACGCCACATCTTAAGGCGCGTGCTCGCTGACGTGTCCTCCTCATAGTTACTGATGGTCGACATCCGCTCTTGCCAACTGTCTGGCATGAACAGCAGTGCACCCCCAATCACGGCGCCACCAACGACCAGGCCAAGCATGAAACGGCGGCTGATAAAGAGTATCCACCCACACATCGCGACCAAGGCTACAAGCGCTCCACGTGACTGAGACCCAATTGCAGCGATTAGTGTCAGGCAGCCAGCAATAGCTGCGCTAAGCCTGACGACTTTGTTTTCGCCGTGTTTGAAGACCCAGTAGAACAGGGGGCAAACGGTTAAGAAAGCGAGCGCAAGTTGATTATTGTCGGCCAGGAAGCTTTGGGGCGGACCGTAGACGATGTAGCGGCCACCATTAAGGATGGTGAACAAGCCGCCTTTGAAACTGTATAGCGTCAAGCTGAGCAAGATCACATAGATGAAGTACTTGATACGTCGCTCTGTGGTGATGAAGATCATCGTGAAGAACGTGAACAGAATAACTTTTGAGAACCGTGAAATCTCAACCGCGGCTGCTTCGTCGTTTACAGCAAATAATGTGGTGATGCACGTCCACAGAAAAAACACAAACATCACGACGCCAATGGGGTGCAGCGGCGGTAGTTTGCGTTCTTTGGATGTCAGCCAGGCAACAAATGTGAAGCCAGCGACAACGTCCAGCAAGGGCAGGGTAGCAGCAAAGCTCCAGGTATTGCGGTGGGGATTCATATAGGAGACCCAGCACCACACAAACATCGCTGTATGCGGAACCATAAGAATGGCAGGCAACATGCACGCTAAGGCGAAAACAATGAAAATTGACGTAATCACGTGTTGCTACTCACCCAAAATCCGGCGCGGCATCGCTTTTGCTTGTTGAATTTTATAGAAGTTTAAACCCAGCGCGTTAAAAAAATATAGCAAACGAAAAATCGGGGCTGCAGCCATAGCCGCTCAGCTTTCGACGTCCAGGAGTTTTGACATGTCATTGATCACCATGGCCGGTCTGACCTTTATTGTGATCGGCATCATTTATAAGTCCGTGCTGTTGGAGCGTAAGGCTGCTGACGAAGCGAAAAGAAACGCCAATTCTAAGAAGTGACCTCCAAGAAACCGGGCGGGCATGCGATTGGCGCCAATCGTCGCCCATTACGCAGCGGGCGCTAGCGAGCCAATTGGCCGGGTCTGCTGATCGATGAATTCAAAAGTCAGCGCTTCAACGCTCTGTTTGGCCGCATAGTCAGAGAATGTGTGATCAGCGCCGACGATATCTCGGCGAATGAAGAGTTTTGCATTCTGCGCGGGTTTCCAACGGGCATCGGTTTTCAGCGCATAGTCAAAAGTTTCACGTTCCCTATCATCCGTACTGGCGAGGTAGAGGACAGGTTTGTTGCGCCCAAGCATGTTGACCATGTCGTGGGGCAAGTCAGCCAAACCAGGCGAATAACTGTCATCATCGAAGTATTCGACGCCGCGCAACAAACCTTTGGCATTTTCAAAGAAGTTGCTGCCAACAAGGGAGCCTGATTTCAGGCGCCGCATCATATAGCGGTAATTCAGGCGCCCGAGGTAATAGTGCCGCCAGCGCACTTGCGCTTCCACGCGCGCATCGCCAACCCATGGGTTTGCAATGATTGCGCCAGCCATATTGTTGATGCGCTGATGATGCATGAAGATGGCACTCGCCCCTTCACACAGCCCCCATGGAAAGATCTTAGCGCCCGGTCCGAGCCGCTCGCACAGGGCTGACGCAGCGGCAGCGATATCATCGCCCCTGTTTTCAATGGCGTCGAGCGTGCCTTCGCTATCGCCCATGCCTTGGTAATCAAAGCGCAACACGCCAATGCCGCGGCGCGCCAGGCCGCGTGCGAGGGCCACATATTGTCTGTGCGCGCCAACGCGGTATTGGGGGCCGCCGACAAGGATCAAACACCCAATCGCATGTCCATGCAGCGGCTTTTGTGCGGCGTGATAAATGGCCGCAAGGCACTTGTCGCCACTGTCAATCATGAAAGCCTCTTCCGCGAAGGGTCGCGCGTCTTGCGGCTTGTTACGCGGCATTTTGCTGTGCTTTCTCATCTTGTGCTTTTAGCACGGCCTCCGCCAGCGCACCTGGCAGGTTTGTTGGCTCCTCGGGGACACCTTGGTGCCAGACTTGCACGTCATCCACCCAGCGGTGGGAGACAGACGTAAAGCGGCTTCTGAAAGCTGCCAAAAGGCGGCCTTCGCTGCCTGTTTCTTGTGTCTCACCGCCACCATTTCTGCCAACGAATATGACGTCGGCGTCGCCTTTGATGTCACTGGGGAGCTTCATCGTTTGGAAATCGGAAAACAGCTCCGGCGTTAACGCATAACCGCCCACGCTTATGGTCGCGCCCGCAGCAAGCTGTTTCGTCGGGCTGGGAGACACACCGCCTTGCGCCTCAATCGGCGCTGCATCGAGCTGCGCGGATGCGATACGAATGAACTGGCGCATGGCCCTTGAGAAGCTCTCTTGGGGCTGCACTGCAAAAGCCTGCCGCCCACCTCCCAGCTTTCGTCCGCGAGGATCACGTCCAGTCCCGCCTCCGCAGCGGCCCGCGCGGCGCGCAGGCCCGCGGGCCCCGCGCCGATCACCAGCACGTCGCAATGGGCGAAAGCGCGGGCGTACATCGAGGGGTTCGCCTCCCCCGACAGCGCGCCAAGGCCTGCAGCGCGGCGGATGAAGGGCTCGTATACGCCTTCCCAAAAGGACTTCGGCCACATGAAGGTCTTGTAATGGAAGCCTGCGCCCAGGAAGGGCGCAAGGAGGTCATTGGCGCTGAGGAGGTCGTATTTCAGCGACGGCCAGGCGTTCTGCGAGCGCGCGATGAGGCCGTCGTAAAGCTCCTGCATCGGCGCGCGGATATTGGGCTCTGCGGCGGCGCCATCTCCAACGGTGACGAGCGCGTTCG
>JBCCDR010000293.1:0-3852 GCA_039030675.1 Pseudomonadota bacterium
ATAAGGCGGCGCGCGAGATGGTGCACCGGGTGGGGCAGATCATCGGGCCATCGGCGGAATCGATGCCCTGGGTTGGCACGTTTCACTCTGTATCTGCCAAGATATTGCGCCGGCATGCGGAGCTGGTGGGGCTGAAATCTAATTTCACTATTCTGGATACCGATGACCAGATCCGCCTGCTCAAGCAGCTCATTGAGGCGGAGAATATTGACCCCAAGCGCTGGCCGGCACGGCAATTGGCAGGGCTCATTGATCATTGGAAGAATAAGGGCCTAACGCCGGATAAGGTTCCCAAAGAGGACGCTTACAGCTTTGCTGATGGCAAGGGGATCACGCTGTATGCGCAGTATCAAGAGCGTCTGCGGACGCTGAACGCCTGCGATTTTGGCGACTTGCTGCTGCATATTATTTCGATTTTTCAAGGCCATCCTGATGTGCTCGCGGACTACCAAAGCCGCTTCCGCTACATTTTGGTCGATGAGTACCAAGACACAAATGTCAGCCAATATCTGTGGCTGCGGCTGCTGGCGCAAAAGCACAGCAACATTTGCTGCGTGGGCGATGATGACCAATCCATCTATGGCTGGCGCGGGGCTGAGGTGGGCAATATTCTGCGCTTTGAACGGGATTTTCCCGGCGCGAAGGTGATCCGGCTGGAGCAAAATTATCGCTCTACGCAGTCGATTTTAAAAGTCGCCTCCCACTTGATTGACCACAACACAGAGCGTCTTGGCAAAACGCTGTGGAGTGAGGGTGATGAGGGCTCGCAGATCAAAGTGAGCGCGGTTTGGGATGGGCAGGAAGAAGCCCGCCAAATTGGCGAAGAGATTGAGCAGCTGCAGCGCCAGCAGGTACCGCTCAATGAGATGGCCATTTTGGTGCGTGCCTCTAGCCAGATGCGTCTGTTTGAAGACCGGTTTTTAACGCTCCACGTGCCCTATCGGGTGGTAGGCGGCCCGCGCTTTTATGAGCGCAAGGAAATCCGCGATGCCATGGCCTATCTGCGGGTCGTCGCGCAGCCTGATGATGACCTGGCCTTTGAGCGCATCATCAATGTGCCTGCGCGCGGGATTGGCGATAAATCCGTGCGCACGCTTTATGGCTTGGCCCGTGCGCAAGGCAGTTCCATGACAGCTGCCGCCCGCACATTGGCGGGAACGGATGAGCTGCGCGGCAAGGCTAAAACCAGCTTGATGAGCCTCATGGCGGATTTTGACCGTTGGCGCGAGGCTGTTCAAGACATGCGCCATGACCGCTTGGCCGAGCTGGTGCTGGAGGAAAGCGGCTATACGCAAATGCTGATGAAAGATCGCAGCGCCGACGCGCGCGGCCGGTTGGATAACCTAGCCGAACTCAGCCGCGCTATGGGCGAGTTCGATAGCCTTGAGAGCTTTTTAGAGCATGTCAGCCTGGTGATGGATACCGAGCAGGCGGCCGCGGAAGACAAAGTCTCCATCATGACGCTGCATGCCGCCAAGGGCTTGGAGTTTGACCATGTCTTTCTGCCCGGTTGGGAGGAGGGGCTCTTCCCATCCCAGCGCTCGCTTGATGAAGGCGGGCAGGCAAGCCTGGAGGAGGAGCGCAGGCTGGCCTATGTGGGTATCACACGTGGGCGGCAAGCCGTGAGCATCTCCTATGCCTCAAACCGGCAACTCTATGGCAAATGGCAGTCCTCCATTCCTTCTCGCTTCGTCGATGAGCTGCCTGCAAGCCATGTTGAGCATGTGCGCCAATCGGGCATGTATGACAGTGGATCCAATTGGATGCGCGGCGGCGGCAGCGACTATCAAGAAAGCGCCTATGATTGGGATGCGCTTGGCCGAAAGCGCGGGCCAGGCTATCGCCGCGCGCAAGGCGCCAGCCAGCAAGCTGGGTTTGGCCGCGCCAGCGTCATCGATGGAGAGGTGGAAAAGCTGACCATCGTGAGCGCAAAGCCGAGCCAATACGCTGTTGGTGAGCGGGTCTTTCATGACAAATTCGGTTACGGCACCATCCAAGACGTGGAAGGCAATAAGCTCAGCGTTGAGTTTGAAAAGGCCGGCTCCAAACGCGTCGTCGATAGCTTCGTCTCCAAAGCATGACCGAGCCCACTGTTGTAAAGCTGCGCATTCCGCGCAGCGCTGCTGACCATGTTGATGACGTCCTTATGGGCTTTGATGAGGCGAATGTTCCCTCGCTCAGCGCTTTTGCGCCGGAGGAAGGCGCAGACATCATGGACGTGGAAGCCTATTTCCCAGATGCGGTGGATGAGGCTGCACTGCAGTCTTTGCTGCCGGACTATGCTCTGCGCGTGGAGGCGCTGCCGGACGTCGATTGGGTCAGCCAAAGCCAGTCCATGCTGCCAGCCATTACAGCAGGGCGCTTCCATGTGTATGGCGCGCATGTGGCTGATACGCTCAGGCCAGGGCAGGTGGGGCTATGGATTGAAGCCAATCAGGCGTTTGGCACGGGGCGGCATGAGACCACCTATGGCTGCCTTAAAGCCCTGGATTGGCTCCTGAAACAGCGGCGGTATAAGCGCATTTTGGACCTCGGCTGCGGCAGCGGCGTGCTCGGGCTTGGCGCCGCAAAGGCAAGGCCAGTGCCTGTGGTCATGAGCGATTTAGACCCCGTGTCCATCGACGTGGCGCGAGAGAACGCGCAGCTCAACCAGGTCCCCATGCGCCTGTCGGCAAAAGCTGGGCGAGGCGCGCAAATTTTTACCGCGACAGGGTTGGCCGACCCGCGTCTGCGCGCTGCCGCGCCTTATGACCTCATTCTGGCCAATATTCTCGCCCGTCCCTTGCAGGATCTCGCACAGTCAATCACCGGGGCAGCTTCGCCTGATGGGAATATTGTGCTTGCTGGATTGTTGGATACCCAGGAGGCTGCCGTGCTGAGCCGCTACCTCGCGCATGGCTGGCGGCTAAAAAAAAGGATCAGCACTGGCCATTGGCCAACACTGATCCTCAGGAAATCACTTTGACGCGGGCCCAGCGGGTCAGGAAGAGTGCGGAGCCATCAAAGTGGGGTCGCGGCAGACCCATTCAGAGGGGAGGAGGAGAAAAAAGGCCCGCCGCGGAAACTGGGTGGTTTAAGCAGCCGTTTTCAGGCCGCCATCATTTGCTGTGATCACTGAACCAGCGCTTGGAACATGGTTAAAACTAACCACGTCAGCCGTTTTGCGCTTTGCAGCTGGAAATTCATCCATCAGATCAAAGAAACTGTAAGCGCCTAATTTGTAAGCGGCGCCAAGCATTTTAAACTCAAAAGTCATGACACATCTCCGATGTTCGTTACAAACATGAGATATACCGACTAGTGCTGTTTTAAAAGTGTATGGATTTGACTAACAGCTATGCACCCAGTGCATGGAAAAAATCTGATCTGATCATTGTTCCTTAACCTTTACGCTGAGGTAAGGTTACTCGCCTTGCCAGAACAGCCCCTTTTCAGCGGCCCTCTGCTGCGCTTTTGGGAAGAGCATCATGTCGCCGCGGGACCAATGAATGGTGAGCTGACAGCGCGCTATGCGCCAGCCTGATCCGTCGCGCACAAGCGTGTTCTTGTATTCACCGCCCAACGTAACGCTGCTGCTGTCGCCGTCTTCAATGAAGATGTGTTCTGCCGTCATATAGGACCAGCAGGTTGCCTCATCGCCGCTGAGAGCATGGCGGTGATTTGTGGAATTGTGCTGTGTCGCATCGAAACCTGCCAGAGTTTTTGACACTTCTTTCGCCCAATCCGCGGCCCCAATCTCGCCCACCACGCCAGGCGCATCAGGTTATCGCACATCATATGCGCCGGCCGGCACTCAGAGCATTGCGGATATTTGGTTGGGCGGCGCGCAGGACTATTGTCGTTCGCTCTGAC
>JBCCDR010000294.1:0-3845 GCA_039030675.1 Pseudomonadota bacterium
ATGGAGATTTTCTCCCTCTCAGCCATTGATATCTTTGCCTCCGCGATGGGTGCGTTCATCGTCATCGCCATCGTTTTGATGCCCTATTATCAAAACGAGTTCCGCTCCCAAGGCGATGACAAATCCATCGCAGATTTCCGCTCCAATGCGGAAAATTTCTTGCGTGATGCGGAGGATAAAAAGCGCGCGACGGATTCGCAGATGGCCTCGCTGATAGAGCAGATTGAGCAAGAGCAGAACCGGCTGATGTCGCTGGAAGCTGAACTTGCCTCCATGTCCGCGGTTAAGCCCAAAGAGGTGACGCAGGAGAAGGGCGGACCTGAAGAGAGCTTCTACGCCCGCAAAGTCGATTTCCGCTTTCTGGGGATTAAGACGCAAAAAGACGACATTGAAATCGTCATCGATTTGCACAAGCGCCATGCAGCCTACAAGGTCGCTATCTTAAAGACGGTGCGCCGGATTTTAGCATCGCTGTCAAAAGCGCAGAACGTGTCGATTCTGGCCTATGGTCAATCTCAAAGCGGCCAACCGGCTTATTATCGCTGGCCTGAGGGCGGCGGCCAACGCCCTGCGAGCATTGCCAATAAAGATGCAGCTACCAAATTTGTGGAAGGGCTCTTAAATCAGTTCAACGCCGGCTCTGGCACGCATGACGCGCTCCAGCGTGCGCTGTCTGGGCCCGCTGAATCGATATTCCTGCTCAGCGATGGACGCCCCTTCCCAGGCAGCAACGGAGGCCGCAACCCCAAGGCCATTGTCAGTTCGGTGACGCAGGCCAATCAACGCGGGAAAGAGATACACGCCATCGCTGTGGGCGATTATTTCCAAACGGAAGTTGCCTTTGACTTCCTGCTCAATCTAGCAAGCCAAAACAATGGCCAGTTTCAAGCGATTTCGCCCAGTGGGTGAGGCGCGCAAAGAGGATGTGATATGGGTTTAAGAGCGTCGACCGCCATTATCAGCGCTGCTGTGGGTGTGTTTTTGATTGTCTTGCTATCGCTAGTGTTGCCGCAAAACTTAGCGCAAATCATGCTGGACGTGGAGCGTGAGACATGGCCCTTCACGGTGCAAAACATCATGTGGATTGTCTTCGCTGTGGGTTTGGGAGAGCTCTTCATGCGCTACCGAGCGGCCAAGGAGGAAGAACATCAGATTGAGCAGGCCTATCTGCCCGAAGATGATGCCTCCCTGCTGCGCCCTGGTGAGGAGCTGAACGAGATTTATCAAACCGTGACGGCCACAAAGACCTATGACGTCGCCTTCCTGCCGCGCCTCATCTCGCGCTGTGTGCTCACCTTCAACATGACCGGCTCAGCTGATCAGACCAACTCCGTGCTGAACTCATCGATTGAGTTGTTCCTGCATGAGATTGACCTGCGCTATAACATGGTGCGCTATATCTCTTGGCTGGTCCCGTCCCTTGGCTTTATCGGCACCGTGCTGGGCATCATGCTGGCCCTCCAATATGCGGGCGACCGCACGAGTATTGAGAGCCCGGAGATGCTGTATAATGTGACCGCAAGGCTTGGCGTTGCCTTCTCAACCACATTGGTGGCGCTCGTCATGGCCGCGGTGCTGGTGCTCATCCAAAACGTGGTCCAAGCGCGCGAGGAGCGGGCGCTTAACCGCTCCAGCCAATACTGCCTCGATAACCTCATCAACCGGCTCTATCCGTGACCTATCATTCTCCCATTGAGCCGCTGAGTGCTGGCGACACGGTCGAACGGGTTGGTCTTGGCGGGCTTGTCCATGCCTCTCCCATGGCTTTGTTTTATGCGGCTAGGCGCGGCGGCCTGGTGGCTGAATTTGCCCCCGCGGGCTGTGCTGAGCGCGGGCCCGAAGGACTGCTTGTTGCCGCTGGCGGCGTGAGCGCCTTTACCCTGAAGGATGCGGCCAAAGCCTTTATTGACGCTGAAGAGGCGGCCGGCTCGGCTTTCAGCAACCAAGTGCCGATTGAGACCAATGGCACGGTGTATTTGCGTGGGACCTTGCCAGATGGGCAGTTTCTGTCCAGCCAGCTGAAGACAGCCTCAGGCTGGTCATCTGATGAGCGCCGCGAAGTCTTGCTCACCGTCGCCGATCCGCTCCAGGCGGCGCATGCCAACGGCGTTTTCCATGGCGCGCTGTCTACACACCATATCTTTTTGCCGAAAGACGGCAGCGCCGCTCAGGTCATTGGGTTCGGCGATGCGCCTGCCGCGCTGGTGCTTGGCATCACGCTGGCGCCAACCAATGGATTTCAAGGCGAACGCGCTGACGTCTATGCGCTGTCGGAAATCGCCTATCAGCTGCTCACCGGCGAGGCCCCGACAAGCTATGCCCAGCGCGAGGCGGCGCAGACAGAAGGGCAACAGGACCCGTTGGTTTCGCCCAGCGAGTATGTGAGCCAAAACGAACACCGCTCGCTCATTCAAGCCATAACCAAAGGCCTGAGTTTGGATGACGCGGCTGCGTCTTTGGAAGACTGGGCGTTCACGGTGGGCGGCCGCACGCGGGTGACGCCTGATGCACCGTCAGCGGAAACAGAATCGCCGAAGGCTGCGCCGCCACCGCCGGTGCGCCCTCAAAGGGCTGCCCCAGACGTACCGCATCGGCCCATGCGCCCCGCGCGGGGCAAAAAGGAGCAGCCTGAAAGACAGGGCACGCCGCTGAGTACCGTCGCGCTGTTTTTGCTTGGGCTTGCCGTCCTCACGGGCGGCGCGCTCTATGCGAGCCAGTCCGGCCTGTTTGAGCCCAAGGATGACCCAAATGCGCCTACCGAAGAGACCGAGCAGGCAGAGCAACAGCCGGCAGGGCCTGGCCCAGCGGACGAACGCGCCTGGGTGAACGCGCGCACCATTGACACCGTGGAGAGCTATACCGCCTATTTAAAAAGCTTCCCCGAGGGCTATTATATTGAGGACGCGCAGGAGCGGCTGAATGCGCTTGACGATGCGGCCTGGCAGGGGGCTTTGGCGCTCAACACGCTGGAAGCCTACCGTGCGTATATCGAAGAGTTTCCGCTCGGCTTGCATGTTCCCGAAGCCCAGCAATTGGTCGACCGGTTGGAAGCTGGCATCAGAGCCATCGCCGCTGCCGATGAAGCCGCCTTTAAAGAAGCGCGCCGCCTCGACACCGTGGCCGCCTATGATGGGTATCTTGGCGCATATCCAGATGGCGCTTTTGTGGAAGAAGCCACACAGCGCCGCGAGACCGTCCTGGAGACATCGCGCGATGACCAAGCCTTTGCAGCGGCGGAAAGGCTGGGCACGCGCAAGGCCTATCAGAGCTATGTGGACCGCTTTCCTAAGGGCCAATATGTGTCCAACGCGCTGACCATGCTGGATAAACTAACGGCGCGCGCAGGCGATGTGCTTCAAGACTGTAAGCGTTGCCCCTCCGTCGTGATTCTCCCCAAAGGCAGCTTCGATATGGGCGCGGCGGATGGGGACCGGTTTGCAAAACCATCTGAAAAACCGAAGCGCAGCGTGACTTTTGCCCAGCCATTCGCCATGGGGCAGACAGAAGTGACTGTTGGTCAATGGAAAGACTGCACAGCCGCTGGCGCCTGTAAAAGCGACCCGCGCAATGGCAGTGACCCCTCTGCGCCAGTTGTTTTCGTCGGCTGGCAAGGCGCACGCGATTATGCAGCTTGGCTTTCCCGCACAACCGGCAAGGACTACCGATTGCCCACGGAAGCAGAATGGGAATATGCCGCCCGTGCCGGCGATACCGGCGTCTACCCTGCTGGCCGCGAATCCAGCGTATGCAAGCTCGGTAATATCGCTGGCAACGAGACGAACGTCCCCTGGCGCAGTAAGACATGTGAGGACGGCGTGGCCAATGGTGTGGAACCCGTCCAACGC
>JBCCDR010000295.1:0-3797 GCA_039030675.1 Pseudomonadota bacterium
CCTCGGGAACTAGCCAAGTCCGCCGACGATCGGCTGGTTATAAAACAAAAAGAAAAGGCGCCCACTGGGCGCCTTTTTTGTTGGCTTTCGCCGGTGACGTGACGGGGTCTATTTCAGGACCGTCGCGCCGGCTGATTGTACGGTTGCTGGCGCGCAGCTTTTGATCGTTGCGGGCGCAAGTGTATTGGTTTGAGCTACGCTGATAAGCGTTTGCGGCGATTGGCTGAGCGCCTGTTCAGCCAGGGCTGCGACTTTCTCGCAGAAGCCCGCTGTCTTGTAGCTTTGCGTGGCGACTTTATTGGCCGTGCTGGTCACATGGCGGTCCATAGCGCGGCGATGGGTGGCGCCATGCACACGCTTAAAATAGCCTGACAGCACAGCATCATGATCAACGATGGCTTTTGAATGCGTTTCAACGAACGCATTGTAGCTTTCTGTCACTTTCAGGTGCGAGGCGTGCGAACATTGCAGCGCGCCCACCATCAGCGTCGTTTTCAGGCGGCGGATTTGTTCAGCTTGTGCTTCCCCAGCAGACAAACACCCTGGTGTCTGTGCAGTGGCGGTCGCGGTTGTTACGGCTTGCAGGCCAAGGCCTAAGAGGGCGGTCAAAACAAGACCATCTTTAATACGCATTCTATCTGTTCCGGAATTGTTGGCTCCAATTCCTGCCCGCGGCCCAATGCCTTATCCGTGTTTAAACACTTATTGTTGGCGAAAAGCTAGGGGGGCGCGGTGAATAGACGCTTAAGGGTTCCGGCGCATTTTACTTAAAACGCTTAGGCTCTGTTCTAGCCCAGCGCGCTGAGCACGCGGCGCAAGCGTTTTGCGTTCGCGCCCATGTCTGAATACCCGTAAATCGAATGGCTGTAGAGCGCCGGCCAAGAGGCCGCTTCCTCATCCTCCGCCCCTAGGAGCGACACATAGACCAGGTCGGGGTAGCGCATGAGCGGCGTGCGCACTGTGAACACAGCGCCGTTCTCCCCAAAATCTGCCTTATCGGTGAGCGTTTCGGCAGCTTTCAGCGCTTCTTCCACTGTGTGCAAAAAGACCGCTGGATCCGTCACGCTGTTTTGGATTTCCAGCACCGTCATTTTAAACGTCTGCGCTGGCTTCATTGCGGCCGGAACCGCCAAGGCCGCATTTGGTTTTTGTGAAAAGCTAAGCTCTAAAACGCTCGCCGCTTGCTGCGGCGTTGGTGCTTTAAACACGGCATCTAACAAAGCCAATGGCTGCGCTCCATCATACTCAGCCGCGCTCGCGCGCAGCGAGAAGCAGGGGTTATCCCAGAATCTGGCCTAGCTGCATGGCGACGCCCATGTCTCCGGCGACCTGCAATTTGCCCATCATGAACGCCATCTGTGCATTCTGCTTACCAGAGGCGATTTCTTCAAAGTCATCTTTTGACACGGTAATCGTCGTATCAGCGTCACTGTCAGCGTTATCCACCACAGCTGGTGATTGCGTGTCGTCAATGCGCACGACGCCATCATCACCGAAATCAAACTTGATGACTTTGGCCAGACCGGCGCTGTCGCCAACGCGCTCGCTCATCATTGCTGTGATCTCATCAAGTGTCATCTTCAGTGTCCTCTTTCCCCATCAGGTCCTTTGCGGGCCGTACCACACGTTCTTATTATAAACAGGCAGGCGCCCACAACCGAGCGCCTGCTTTGTTTTCGTTTGTTGCCAAAAAAAGTTGGCTTTTAGTTCATCGTGTCTTTTGCTGAATCCATAGCGGAATCCATGGCGCCGTCAGCTTTTTCTTTGGCGCCATCCCACATGTCTTTCATGGACTCTTTTGCGCCATCGGCGGCGTCAGACATGGCTTCCTTTGCGCCGTCGGTTGCATCTGAAACTGTGTCTGCTGCTGAATCATAGGCCTCTTTTGCAGCGCTTGTGGCGCTATCGGCAGCGCTGCTTGCTGCATCACCCGCCGCATCGGCTGCTTCGGCCGCAGATTCTTTTGCTTCCTCATAGGCCGTGCTTGATTCTTCCCCGCAAGCAGCCAAGCCTAATGTCAGCCCTGCAACGATGAGGGTATTCTTAAAAAGTGTGTCCAAAGACATGTCTTCCACCTATCCCAGTTTTGATTCACTTCGTTTTTAGAAGCTTTTTATTCTCTAGCGGCATTTGCGGCCAATTGCCAGTGCCCAAATCAAGACAATCCTGGCGCTCTTGGCGGCGTCAACGCCCGGCGCGGCGCCGCTTTCATGGTTAACACTCCTTAAAGCCCGCCGCCTTAAAGTGGCGCGCATCAGACAGACATTGATGCGGATTTTAGGCGTGAGCACTCTTGCTGTGAAATTGTTTTTGGCTGCCTGGCTGCTCTTGAGCGCAGCCGTTGGCGCGCTGGCATGGGTGCTTGGCGTTTTGGATATACCCTTGGCTGCCATGGTAGCGGGGGTATTGGCCTTGCTTGGCGCCGTCATCACGCTGGCTGCGAGCCAGTCCTCAGCGCTGCGCCGCAGTGATGAGGCGGACGCGTCTCTAAAGGCACAGATCTCGCAGACCCAATCTCAGTTGCGCGCGCTTGGCGGCGTTATTGAAGACCTTGCCGGCGAGGTGAAGGCGCTTCAAAGTGCGTTCATTGCTGCGCCTATCCAGTCAGACGCAGGGCCTATTGCTCTAGAGGGCGAGCATCCTCTCGCGCTTGCTGATGCTTCCCAAGGTGAGGGCGTCCAGCGTCCACCGCGCGCCCAGCAGATAGCCTCTGCCATCCTCTCCAATCGCATCGATTTGCACGTCCAAAGTTTGCACCATCTGCCCTCGCGGCGCCCGCTGTTCTTTGAATGCTTGTCGCGCCTTCGCAATGAAGAAGGCGAGGTGCTTTACCCTGCTGGCTTCCTCGACATCGCGGCCCGCTCGCGTTTGATTACCACACTCGATAACTTTCTGCTGCTGCGGTGCGTGCAGATCATTCGTCAATTCGGCAAGCGCGCGGCGCTGGAGACCTTTTTTGTGAATGTGTCTCACACCTCGCTGCACGATCCTGAATTTTTCGAGCAGTTTGTGGATTTTCTGGCCAGCAATGCGGCCCTTGCTGACCACATGGTTGTGGAAATCGCGGTGCCCGGTCTCGCTGAGCTGCTCCCTGACATACGTGCTGGCCTACGGCGGCTGAAAAATGCGGGCTATGCCTTTAGCCTTGACCACGCGCGCCTTGAGGACATTGGCGCTGATGCCGCCGCATTGGGCGCGCGCTACATTAAAGTCCCGGCTCAGGCCTTTTTGTCTGACGCGGCTGCGCAGCCGGTTCTTGCCAGCGCCAAAACCCATGGCCTCACCTGCATCGCAACGCATATCGAGGATGAGAAAACCCTGATTGATGTGATTGAGCTGGGCATTGAGCACGCCCAAGGCTACGTCTTCGGCCGTCCGCGTCCATGGGATGATGTGCTGGTCTCTAAAGGCTTAGCGCAGGTCGCGTAAGGCCACAAAAAAACCCGGCGGGTATCGCGCCGGGCTTTCAAATTCTTTAAAGGAAGAAATGGGAGCGATTTAGAACTCGCCGAAGACGCTCGTCAGTTTGGTTTTCAGCGTGGCAGCGTTGAACGGCTTGACGATGTAATTGTTCACGCCGGCTTTCTTCGCAGCAATCACGTTGTCCGTTTTCGATTCGGCGGTCACCATGATGAAAGGCGTTTTGCTCAGCTTCTGGTCGGCGCGCACTTCTTTCAGCAGCTCATAGCCTGTCATGGGCTCCATGTTCCAGTCAGAGATGACCAGGCCATAGTTCTTACTGCGCATCTTAGAGAGCGCCATGGTGCCATCTGTGGCCTCATCGACATTGTCGAGGC
>JBCCDR010000296.1:0-3792 GCA_039030675.1 Pseudomonadota bacterium
GCCGCTGCACGGACAGCTATTGCAATGGACGGTGGCCCCGCAGTTTCAACGACAACATGCGCCCCTTGGCCGCCGGTGGCCTCCTTGATTTTCTCGCCCTTGTCGTCCAAAAACAGCTCATAATTAAAGCCTTCCGGCGGCGTTTGGCGCATCACACGGACGATTTTTGACGACAGGGACACCGAATCGATGAGGTCCTTGCCGGCCATTTCATAGTCGACGCCCAGGGCCATCCAGCGCATGGCCCAGTCGGCCTTCCATTGCAGCTTGCAGGCCCCGCCAGTCACCTTGGTGGTCATTTCCTCCCCATCATTGGGGTCAAGATACGTCATAGTGCCGGCCTCAGCGTCCGTCGCAATCATCGGCACTTGCAGCACATGGCCGGTCTTGGGGCAGACGGGCAGGAAGGGCGAATAGGTCTTGCGCCGCTCTTCACCCAGCGTTGGCAAGATGACATTGATGACCTTGTCATAAGCCGCCAGCATGGCGAGCAGTGTCTCGTCAAAGCGGCCAGAGGTGTATTCTTCCGTCGCTGAGCGGAACTCATAGTCAAAGCCAAACTGGTCTAAAAATGCCATGAGCCGGGCATTGTTGTGCTGGCCAAAACTGGGATGCGTGCCAAACGGGTCCGGCACCTGCGTGAGCGGCTTATTGAGGTGCTGTGCCATCTCCTCTTGGCCCGGCACATTGGTCGGCACTTTGCGCAAGCCGTCCATATCATCGGAGAAGCAAATCAGTTTGGTCGGCAAATCCGACAGCACCGAAAACGCATGGCGCACCATGCTCGTGCGCGCCACTTCGCCAAATGTGCCGATATGCGGCAAGCCGGAGGGGCCATAGCCCGTCTCAAACAGCACCACCCCATCGCGCGGCGGCGTCTTTTCAAAGCGCTTGACCAGCTTAGCGGCTTCTTGAAACGGCCAAGCGTTGGACGTTAAGGCAATGTCTCGGTCAAGGGTCGGCGCGGTTGCCAAGTGGCTCTCCATCCATCACAAATAAGCGTGCGTTATCGTTTTCCAAACGCGAGGGCTCATCCTCTAGCGAAGCCGCGCGGTGCTTGCAATCACATCGCGGTCACAGCTGCGTTATGAGCGATGTCGCCGCCTTCTCTGACCCGCGTGAACGGCTGACGAGTCTGCCCGTCGTGGAGGTCACCCGGAGTGGCGGTCATTTCTTGGATGCGCACGGCGAATTCATCACCTGCGATTTAGACGAAACAGCCAGCCGTCTCTCCGCCACGCCGCATCTCATCTGCGCGCGCAGCTGGGCTGGGCGGCTCCTTCGCGTCAATACCCAGGCCTGTTTTGACATTCTGGAGCTGGCGGCTTTCGTGCTGCCCGCCCGGCTGTTCACGCCCACCACGCGCGGCCTGGCCCGGCTTCTCGAAATGCCTGCGCCCGCTGATAGTGAAGCGGCGCTGTTGTTCCTGCGCGAGGCGGCGGCCCGTTTGCTCAGCATGCCTTTATCGCCTGGCTATCCGCACCGCACGGGTTTCTCCTCTCTGGCTATGACCATGGCGCAGTCCTCCTGGCCATGGGGCACCTGGCTTATGGGCACGGCCAGCGCCATGAAGGAAGACCGCAGGGCGGTGTTTGATGTGCTGCCGCAATGGGAGAGCGAACCGCCGCCACCGCCTGCGCGCGATGTGGTGCTGCGCGAGGACGCTGTGCTAGGCCAGCTCACCGCCTTTCTGCCCAAGGACGCGGAAGACCGTGAGGGCCAGCGCGCTTATGCCCGTGCAAGCACCCATGCCTTTGCGCCGCGCCAGCAGGCCGATGCACCAAACGTGCTGCTCAGCGAAGCCGGCACCGGCATTGGCAAAACGCTTGGCTATGCCGCCGCCGCAGCGCGCTGGGCGCGGGAAGCCGAAGGCCCGGTGTGGATTGCCACCTACACCCGCGCCTTGCAGCGCCAAATCGACCAAGAGCTCACGCCCTTCTACCTGGACCGCCGCCGCAAGCTTGTGGTGCGCAAAGGCCGGGAGAATTACCTCTGCCTACTCAATATGGATGAAGCCTTGGCCTATGCCAAAGGCGGGGCAGCGCGAGACGGTGATGGCGCGCTCATCGGCCTGGTCGCACGCTGGATGCTGGCGACCCGGGACGGCGATTTGGTGGGCGGTGATTTCCCCGCTTGGCTCGCGGCGCAATTCGGCTCAAACCGCACCGCCAGTCTCACAGACCGGCGCGGCGAATGCATCTATTCCGCCTGCCGCCATTACCGCCGCTGCTTTATTGAGCATGCCCAGCGTAAAAGTGCCCGTGCCGATATCGTCATCGCTAATCATGCGGTCGTGATGGTGCAAGCCGCCAGGGCCACAGATGTGCGCACGATGCCGACCCGTTTGGTGTTTGATGAGGCGCACCATGTGTTTGACGCGGCCGATAGTGCCTTTTGCGCGTTCCTGTCCGGCCAAGAGATGGCGGACCTGCGCCGCTGGTTGCTCGGCGGGGATGGCACACGCCGCGGCCGCGGGCTCGATGCGCGCTTGGGCGACCTGATTTATGACCAGAAAGACATGGCCGACGCGCTTACCGCGGTGTTGGATGAAGCGCGCTTTCTGCCCAATGAAGGCTGGCTTGGCCGTTTGCGCGAGGATGCGAATTTTGGTCCCGCCGAGGCCTTTCTTGCGGCCACGCGCGCGCAGATTTTAGCGCGCGCGCAGCCCGGTCCATATGATTTGGAAGCCGCTGTCACCCCGCCAACACCGGCCTTGGTGGAAACCAGCGCGGCGCTCTTAGAAGCACTCAGCGCTTTGCGGCAGCCGTTGTTGGCGCTGATGGCTGCTTTGAGCCCGCCCGACGAAGAGGAAGGCCAGACACGGCAGATGGACCGTGACGCAAGCGCACGCATGGACGGCATGCTACGGCTCCTCGACTACCGCGTTGGCGCGGTGGATGCCTGGTGCCATATGCTCAGCTCGATCGCCTCGCCGGGCGATGATGAGACGGTTGTCGATTGGCTGTCGCTGAGCCGCATGTATGGCCGCGATGTGGATGTGGGCCTGCGCCGGCATTTCATTGACCCCACTAAACCCTTTGCTGAGGTCGCGCTGAAAAACACCCACGGAGTCCTCCTGACCTCCGCTACACTGCGCGACAAGCTGCCGGAAGAAGAGGCCGGCGATAACGATGCTTGGCGCAGCGCCGATGTCCGCACTGGGGCGCAGCATCTCATCCTCCCAGCTAAACGGTTCTCCGCCAAGTCGCCTTTTGACTACGGCGCCAACACCCGTCTCATCGTGGTGACTGACGTCGACAAGCAAGACAGTGCCCGCGTCGCGCACGCCTACCGCCAGCTGTTTCTCGCGTCTAAAGGCGGGGCGCTGGGGTTATTTACGGCCATTGCCCGCCTATCGCGCGTCCATGCTGCCACCTTTGAGGATTTGCTGGGCGCGGGGCTTAATCTCTACGGCCAGCATGTGGACCCCATGGACCCCGGCGCGCTCATCGACATCTTCCGCGAAGATATCGACAGCTGCCTGCTTGGTACGGACGCGCTGCGGGATGGGATCGATGTGCCTGGCCGCGCCCTGCGGCTCATCGTCATGGACCGCGTGCCCTGGCCGCGCCCCTCTATCCTGCACCGCGCGCGCCGGTCGGCCTTTGGCGGGCGTTCTTATGATGACATGCTGGCGCGCTTCAAACTCATCCAAGCCTATGGCCGCTTGATCCGTCGCAGCGACGACCGCGGCGTGTTTTTTTTTTTTTTTATGCCCACAACTATAACGTGTTGCACAAATTTATACACCCACCACCGGGGTTTAATTAGGGGGTCGGGGGAGACTCAAAA
>JBCCDR010000297.1:0-3789 GCA_039030675.1 Pseudomonadota bacterium
ATTTGCTTTGAAAAAATCGAGCGTTTGCGGCGCATAAACCCCTTGGAAGTGTTTCTCGTCCGCTAGCAGGGCTTTAACGAGCGCCTCAGCGGCACGCTGGCGGAGCTCCGGCGCCTCGCTTTCCACCACAATCGCCAGCGTATCGCCAAGTTGCGGATAGGCCTGCTGAAAATCTGAATAGGCCTGCCGATAGGGCAAGGACGGTTCGATCATGGCGTCCGTATCAGTCACCACGGCAAGGCGGGTCACAAATATCCACAAACCAAGACCTGCGAGCCCAAGACCCAACAAGGTAGTGATCACGTTAAAGCGACACGAGATCCGCGTGAGGGTTTCAAGCAGGGCTTTCATGTCGCGGCTTCATTCCTTTCAAAGGGTTTGACTTGGCAAGCAACACTCGGGCGCTTATTGACATGCGAACGGATCGCCGGGCCAGCGCAAAGTGATGCGCGCACCCACAGCCTGCACAGAAAGACACCCTGCTTTCATGGCCAAGCCATCGCGCACAGCCCACCCCCTTTGCGGCGCAAATCTCACCACATTGTGGCAAGCCAGCAAACGCGGCGGCGGCGCGCAGGCGGGGCACCGGGCGCGCATGGCAAGCGCGTGGGCCGCCGCGCTTGGCCGCCTGCCCTTCACTTTAGGCGAGCGCGCCTATGCGAAGATCGCAGCGCCAAAGCAGATTGAACCGCCCATTTTCATTTTGGGCCATTGGCGCAGCGGCACCACGCACCTTTACAATATTTTCGGCCAATCACCTCAGTTCGGCACCGTCAGCCCTTTCGCAACAGCCCTGCCATGGGACATGCTCAGCATCGGGACCTTGTTTCGCCCTGCCTTAGAACGCTCCTTGCCAGAACATCGCTATATCGACAATGTCGCTGTCACCCCCGATGCGCCGCAGGAAGATGAGATTGCTTTGGCGAATATGACGCCAAACTCCTACTATCATGCGCTCTACTTTCCCCAAGAGTTTGAGGCGTTCTTTGACCGCGGCGTGTTTTTCAAACACCTCAGCAAAAGCGACATTAAAGACTGGGATAGAACCGTCAGGCGCCTTTATGCCAAGCTGACAATGGATCAAGGCGGGCGCCGGCTGGTCATTAAGAACCCCGTTTACACAGCGCGGCCACAGCATTTGCTGCGCCTCTTTCCGGGCGCGAAGTTCATTCATATTCATCGCGACCCCTACAAAGTCTTCGTGTCGATGCGCAATTTTTACGACAAGCTGCTCGCTGAGTTCGCGTTGCAAGACTATAGCCATCTAGACATCGACCAGATCATTTTGGATACCTATGACGAAATGATGGGGCGGTACATCAACGAGACAGCCATTTTCTCGCCCAATCAGCTGGTTGAGATCTCTTATGACAGACTGCAGCGCGCGCCCCTTGAGTGCCTTGAGCAAATTTACAGCCAGCTTGAATTGCCAGGGTTTGAGAAAGATGCAGAGCCCTTCGCGGCCTATCTGGAGAGCATCCAAGACTACAAGAAAAACGCTTTCCGCCCACCACAAGCCATGGCGAAAAAGATAGCCTCGCGATGGCGGCGCTATTTCGATCATTGGGGCTATGTGCGGGACTTGCCGCCCTCTTAGGCTGTTCGCCCCAAAGCCAAACGGCAACGCTTTCATGCGAGCACATCGTCATTGAGACGCCGTCGGGCCCGCTGACCGGCATTGAAGATATGGCCACGATTGGATCGGATCATGTGCTGCTGTCCGCCTATAATCGCCGCGACCCTGAAAACAGCCCGGCCGGCGTCTATAAGGTCAGGGTCGATACCAACGCGTCCTCTTGGCAGGCCATACCTGCCTTGACGCTCCCCCAAGGCGCATTGCCCCATGGCTTTGCAGTGGCTGCAGAAAAAGGAAGGCTTGCTGTCATTCTACGCTATCGTGATGGGCCGCCCAAGCTAGCGCTCTTCCAGGCGCAGGACACCGCATACATATTCAAGCGATGGCTCACTCAGCCAAACACATGGAAGGCGACGACCGCATATCCATGCAATATGAACGACGCTGCTTTTACGCCCGATGGCCGGATTGTTGTGAGCAATGATCGCGCTGCATGTTCAGGTTTTGCAAAATCGATGGAGACACTTCTAGGACGGTCCAAAGGCAGCGTGTTTGCGCTGCCACTGGACGACGATGACGCCCCCGATGTGCTGCTAGAAGACCTATATTTCCCAAATGGCGTCGCCATTGACGATACCGGCGCCGCCTACGCGGCCCTGACGCGCGCAAAAGCCATCCTGAATACAGAGACCAGGGCGCGCTGGACGCTCAACAGTGCACCGGACAATCTCTTTTTTGACACGTCCACGCAGCAACTTTGGGCAGCGGCCATTACGTCCCTGCCGGCCTATGCAGCCTATCGCGCGGGCCTTTATCCAGGGACGCTTGCGTCTCACATTATCCGCCTCTCACCCAACAGCGGCACACTCCAGGAGTACAAGACAAAAGCTTTTTCCGGCGCAACGGCAGTCGTGACCGTAGGCGATCATCTGATCTTGAGCGGTGCTTTCAGCGATGGTGTTGCCATCTGTCAGACGCCCAATGCCTAAGCGCGCTTTGGTCACCGGTGCCGCGGGCTTCATTGGCCGGTATGTCGTCGCAGCATTGGAAGCGGCTGGCTGGTCGGTCACCGGCTATGATGTACAGCCGCAGCCGGCTAATATTGACTGTCGTTGGGTGAAGGCCTCTATTCTGGATGGTGCGGCGCTAACAGAGGCAATGGAAGGCTGCAGCCACGTCTTTCATTTAGCCGCACACGCCCATCTGTCAGCCCCCAAGCCAGACATCTATCAGCAGATCAATGTGGAAGGTAGCCGCCAGGTGCTCCATGCGGCAGCA
Organism: Pseudomonadota bacterium; assembly: GCA_039030675.1. Taxonomy (GTDB): domain Bacteria; phylum Pseudomonadota; class Alphaproteobacteria; order Sphingomonadales; family CAKZYD01; genus CAKZYD01. The sequence continues at coordinate 2,855 of JBCCDR010000297.1, forward strand.
CACAGTGAGGTTGACCACCTTATTGTGACGTCCAGCGCTGTCATTTGGCAGGCACCAGGTGCGCATGGTGAGATTACTGAGCAGTCGCCCTTGCCAGCGCGCGGCGATCTGGCGGGGCCTTATGCACGATCAAAATGGGATCTCGATGCGCTCCTGAAACAACATGCGGGAGCAATACCAAGGCTGACCACTCTTTATCCAACAGTGCCCATCGGCGCAGGTGATTATGGTTTTACAGCGCCAACGCAAATGCTCGACATGTTTCTAAAAAACCCGCCGCCTGCTGTGCTTAGAACCGTCTTCAACTTCGTTCCAGTCTGTGATCTTGCCCAGGCGCATGTGCTTGCAGCAAGCGCACCCGGCCCAGCCCAAGCGCGCTATCTCCTCAGTGGGGAAACGTGGTCCATGAACGATGTTTTGGCGTCTCTGTCAGCGATAACGGAACGCGAGATGCCAAGCAGAGCCGTACCCTATTGGCTTGCACGCCTCGCGGCGGGTGTGTCTGAACCTGTCGCCCATTTGCGTGGTCATCACGCGCTCAGCAGTGTGGAAGGTGTTCGCCTTGCACGCTCAGAGGTGCGGTTTCGACATGCTGCAGCAATGGCGCAGCTAGGATGGGCGCCAACGCCGGTTATAGATGCGCTCAAGCAAGCTGTGGCGTGGCTATCCAAGACATCACGGCTGGTTTGAAGACGTCCCACCTACCTTGCGACGTTCCCGGCGGCAACGCTCAGAGCAGTATTTGACCTCATCCCATACAGCAGCCCATTTCTTGCGCCATTCGAACGGCCGGCCGCATGTGGCGCAGGTCTTCTGCGCGCGGTCGCGTCTCGTCTGATGCTTACCCATAGGTGGTATATAGAGCGCTAGCTGCATACTAGACATGCTACATGATGCCCTACATCGGCGCTTACACCGCGAAAAACGGGAAAAAA
>JBCCDR010000298.1:0-3786 GCA_039030675.1 Pseudomonadota bacterium
GACAGAGAGGCCCTTAGGCAAAAACGCAGCAATACTCGCGCCCGCAATACCCGCCCCAATGATTGCAACATCGACCATCATGCTTCTATAAACCGAGCGCGGACCCGGTTCGTCAATCTCTTTTAAGGCTTTCCAAGATGCGTCAAAGTGACAATGCAGCCCCAGCTGATCTCGATGACTTGGCGCTCGCAATCACGGCCTGCCGCGCCGGCGGTGAACAAGCCGCCAGCCATTTCCGCAAGGTGCAGGCGGTCAACAAAGCCGAAGGCGGTGATTATGACCCCGTCACAGAGGGCGATAAATCCGCCGAGCGCGCCGTCCGCGCCGTTTTAGAGGCTGGACGACCCGATGATGATATTTTGGGGGAAGAGTTTGGTTTTCGCGACACAGGCAGCGATCGGCGATGGGTGATTGACCCCATCGATGGCACACGCGCGTTTGTCTGCGGCACGCCTACTTGGGGAACGCTCGTGGGCTTGCAGACAGGCGGCGCTTACACACTCGGCGCAGCCTTCCAGCCTTTGGTGGGCGACATGTTCAGCGGGGATGGAGACCAAGCCTTCCTGAATGGCGCGGCGATTTCGACTCGAAAAGGCGCGGACATGGATGATCTTCGATTGGCCACGACTGACGACATCTTGATTGACGAGCCTTACAGGGACAACTTTCAAGCACTTAAGGCCAAGTCAGCCATCACGCGCTACGGATTGGATTGGTACGCCTATGGCCTGCTGGCTGCAGGCTATATTGATGTGGTGTTTGAGTGTGGCTTGCAGCTCTATGACATTGCTGCCTTGGTGCCAATCGTGCGCGGCGCCGGCGGCATTGTGACCGATGTGCGCGGCGGGCAAGATATCGGCCCAACCGTCGTCGCAGCGGCAAACGCAGCTGTTCACGAGCATGCCCTGTCCATTCTCAACCGCTAGGGCGCCCGTAGAAACCGCATGATTTTGCCAAGCACTTGCTGGCGTATTTCGTCTGTCTCTTTCAGCAGTTCATGACGGCCATTTTCAATGATTTCCCAATCATCAATGGGAACGGTTCTGGCGAATTCTAACGTCCGGTCGTTGTCGACCAGGAATTCCTCTTCCGCCAGCAAGATCAGGGCGGGAAAGACCTTCTGGTTTTCCTGCGCGGCCGCAAGCATAAGCGCGCAGGAGCGAAAAACAGCATTCATCCACCCAAAACTCACGCCGCCGAGATGCAAAGCGGGATTGGCCTGCAGCGCTAAATAGGTCTCCTTGCGGCGCTGCGCATCATGGGTTAGCCGGATGCCTGCAAGCTCGCGCTCCGCTATGGTGCGCATCCCCTTTTGGGTAAGCATGTAGCGTTGTTTAAGGCCTAAGAAGATCGCGACCTTCGTAAGCGTGCGCACAAACCAATGCGGCAGCGGTCCTGGTGAAATCCCAAGCATGGGAGCAAGGGCCACATATTTCTCAAACAACCGCGGGTGCCTGAGCATATGCCGTAGCAACAGGTGACCACCCATGGAGTGCCCCACGGCATAAAACGGTGGCTTCAGCTTGGTTTCAAAATGCCGCTGACGGATGAACTCCAAATCATCCACACGCAGCCCAAAGTCTTCCACATGATCAATGTCGCGGCCATGATCCAGCCGGTCCGACAGCCCCTGCCCGCGCCAATCAAAACTGACGACGGAAAAGCCGCGGTCCAGTAGGTCGTGGATGGTTTCAAAATACTTTTCTAGAAACTCCGCGCGCCCCTGAAGGAGCATGACGGCCCCGCGATAAGACTTCGTCTCCGGTTCCCAGCGGCCAATGCGAACACGTGTGCCGTCCGCCATGGCAGCGAAATACACCTTGCCGCCAGGCGGCATGGTGATGCGCCGCGTGAGTTCAGTCGATTGGCCTGCCATGGCGCCAAGATATGGCGTTCACAGCAGGCCAACAATGGCTTTTTTAATGTGCAAACCAGCGCCTTATTTGGCGAGACGCAGGTTCGCCAGATTGTTTGCAACCGCACGGAACGACTGCGTGAGCTGCTCACTGCTCGGCGCATAATTATAGTAAGGCGCATCCGGTTTCGTCGCGACGGTCTTCATGAGGCTGGCGAGGTCGCCGTCCCCATTAGCGAACTGCACCGTATAGATTAAAGTCTCAGAGTCTTTGATCTTCTGCGCCAAGTCTTTCAGCCGCTGGTCACGTTCGCTGCGGGTGTTGAGCGCTCTGTTATAGGCATCGCCTGGCCGCGTGGTGTTGGCACCGTCCGTCAGCAGCACGATGGCGCGCTCTTTTTCATAGCCTGCATAGAGCTGAGAGTTTTCCCCGCCCTCTGTGAACGGTGCGTCATCACTGAGCAAACGCCAGGCCCACACGAGGCCTTGGGGAATGTTGGTGTAGACGCTTGATTCAGCTTCCAGCGCGCGCAGGACTGTAATGGCGTCCCCTTTGCTCTTCTTTAAGCGATGGACGCCGCTCTCCAAGCAAGGTGTGCATTCGCTGCTGTGGTTGTTGAGGCGAGAGAGGTCGCAGCGATTGCTGCCCGCTTGCGGCTCGCCTTCCTCGCCCATCGGCATCCAACCCACCCAATCGACATTGTCGGGGCCATAGCTGGTGACGATGCCATCCTCAAGGTCAGCCGCATTGTTCTTATCATCAGACAGGTCATAGCTGCCGGCGGCCTGGTTCCAGGCAAAGGGACGCGCGGTTGAGGCCCAGCGGGCATAGACGCAGCCTTTCCAATTTTGAGGTGGCGGCGCAAGCAATGGCACAGCCGAATTGTGCGCGTAATAAACCTTCGAGATACGGTCCTCATGCCCATCTGGCAGCACGAAACGGTCACGTGCAGCTGAATTGAGAGCGTTCACGGGGTCATTGGCCACACCAACATCGGGGGAGTTCGTCCCAGCAGGGATATAGCTGAAGGTATAGTGTTCTTTCTGGAAGGGGTTATCTTGTTGCGCGCCCAGGCTGACTGCGCGGTAGCGGTTTGCCACCGTTCCATTGCCGACAGGCTCCGATAAAACATTGCCGAAGCTATCAAAGCCGTGCGTGGTTCCAAAGTCACTCACATTGACCTTGCCGCCCCATGGCACAATTCCGACACGGACCAAGTCAGAGGCGGGGTCGCCGTAAATAATATTGACCAAGTCTTCAGCTGCTGATTTAGCCGCATCAACGCGCTTGCGTACTTCTCCAGGCACCGAGCCAAGCATGGACCCTGACAAATCGAGCGCCAGGACAACGTCTAGCAATGCCGTCTGGCGCGCGACCACTGATTCCGTCGTGATGGTGATATCGTCAACACCGACAAGCTTCATAAAGCCCGTGGGCATGGTTGCAGACGCCCAAACACGCAGCGTGCCTTTGTCGTCATTTTCCTGAGCATAGGGACCTTGGAAGGTTGCGCCGAAAGAGCTGGAGGGAATATTGGCGTTAAAATAGGCTTCAATATCGCGCTGCCGATTTGAAGAGAAATAGACCCGCCCGCCTGCAAGGGCCGCCGCGTCGACAGCGGCCGTTAAGTTACTGCGCAGCATCATCAACTGCGTGATATCGATGGCTGTTCCAATGGCGGCAAAGGCCGGGACAATACCAATGGCAAAAAAGACAAGCGTTGTTCCGCGTTGGTCGCGCCTAAAAGACTTGAAAGCGGCTGACACTGCAGCACCTGCTTTCACACGCATACTCTTCAGTGTTTTCATTGTTTTCGCCAATCTCTTATTGAGTTGGCACAAATATAGAAATACTCGCGATGAATTAAACGCTGAAATAATGCCTCTTTAATCTATTAAATTCCTAAAATTTTATCGAATTTATAGTTTAA
>JBCCDR010000299.1:0-3785 GCA_039030675.1 Pseudomonadota bacterium
GTATCTTGAAAATAACTACGCGATCAAAATAACAACACATGAAGATACTGATGAAGTCTGTGTATCTAGTGTCCGTTGGGTTGATCGCGAAAATTCTAAGGGGGTCGATTTCTTTGATAAATATCTAGGTAAAAAGGTTGGTTGGTGTTGGCAGTGTACTAACAGTCAAGGGTATCGTGATAGCTTCATGATATCATTCGATGAGGTTGTCATTCCGCAACTGATGTTCATCGTTGTCGCTTCATCAATAGAGTATAGGGAAATCTCGAAGCTGGAGTGAGGTATGCTGGCGACGTTGGTTCTAGGCCCTGCGCCCGCCGTTAATCGGCACAGTAATACCGCTCATATATTTAGCCTCGTCGCTCAGCAGGAAGCAGGCCAGCTCAGCGTTGTCTTGCAACTCACCAGCTTAGCGATTGGCTTAGCAAGGCTAGCTCTTAAGCGGAAACCAGAGCTCAGTATCGCCAGACATGGTTTCAGGGTCATAGCCGGGGCCATAGCGCTCATAGGAGGGGGCCATGGAGAGCTCTTCGCCTGAAGCAGGCAGCCATGTCTCGTAGAACCATTGGTAGCTTTGGCCAAGGGCGCTTGCCGGCCCGTTGTGGGTCAAAACCGCGTATTTAGATGGCTCTACCACCAAATGGTCATGTCCATCGCCCTCATTGGGCGTGCCCACCTCCACAGCGACCATATAGTCCCATGCGCCCGATTGCATATCCATGGCATCATTCAAGCCGTACATGACGGGCTCGCTCTGACCAGGGAGGGGCACAGAAGGGACGAACTCAGCCCAAATCTGCGGACAAACGGAAGGCGCTTCCGCCATCTTTACCGTGCGGCGCAAGCCGACCAAATGGCGTTTAACGCCCTGTTCCAATCGAACATCGCTGCTGTCAGGAATGGCTGTCTTCCCCCACAAAAGGACTAAACCAGTGTGCCTTGGAGGTCAGGCAGAGTCTACCGCCCTCTCATGTGTTCGTCTGGTGTTTCGGGAAGGATTGCCCAATCATGAAGGCAAGCTTCTGTTGCGTGCCGTGCTAGGCTGTGCGCCCGCCGTCAATCGGCACCGTGATACCGCTCATATATTTGGCCTTGTCGCTGAGCAGGAAGCAGACGAGCTCGGCGATGTCTTGCATCTCGCCGGTCTTTTTCATGGGGATGCCTTCGCGCAGGTCTTTAAACAGGTCTGGCATATTCTTTTCCATGTCCTGCGCGCGCTCGGTCATGATGATGCCGGGCGCGATGGCGAGGCAGCGGATACCGTCGGGGCCGTGCTCTTTGGCAACCGTGTAGGTGAGGCCGATGAGGCCCCATTTTGAGGCGGAATAGTCGGCCATGGTGGGCACGCCTTGCAGGCCAGCGGTGGAGGAATTGTTGACGATAACGCCGCCGCCAGCGGCTTTCATGAGCGGGACTTGCCGCTTCATGGCCATGAACACGCTGGTGACATTCACGTCGAAAGAGGCCTGCCAGCGCTCCAGCGGCGTTTCCTCAAACGGGCCAAAGCCTTGTGTGTTGCCGATATTATTGAAGGCGCAATCGAGCTTGCCATAGCGCTCCTCAATCGCGTCCATGCCAGCGTTGACGCTATCTTCCTTCGTGCCGTCAATTTCCAGCGCCATGCCCTCGCCGCCGGCGGCGATATGCGCATCAATAATCTTTTGGCATTCCTCAAGCCGGCGCGAGGCGACGATGAGCTTCGCGCCTTGCTCGCCCGCATGAATGGCAGTGCGTCGGCCCATGCCTGTGCTGGCGCCGAGCACCAAAGTCACTTTGTCTTTCAGCAGCATCAATCGTCTCCTAAGAACAGCGAAATAGCCGCCGCCTTTTTGGCGGGAGTGCCATCGGTTTGCGCGGTGGCTGCATTGGGCAGCGCCTCGATGAGCGGCTCCAAACCCGTTTCAATGGGGCCGTCATCGCTGGTGAGCACCAAGGTGCTCAGCTGTACCTTAGCGGCTTGGGCGATCGGGTCTTGGCGGAACACGGCCTCATAAGGCAGATGATAGGTCTCCAGCGCTTTGAGCACATCGAGCGTCAGGTCATGCAGAACGCGGGCATCAAAGGTGCCGCCTGGGCGCAGATGCTCTAGGTCTTTCTTGTAATGCGGAAAGAAGATCATTTGATCGCGCATGAAATGCCAGGCCCAAGGGAACTGGCTGCCGTCTGGCTCTGGCGTTTTGCGGGGCGCGTATTGCTCTAAAAACTCAGCGCGCATGTCCGGCGGCAACAGCGCAACACCGTCCAGGATCATCGCGCTGATCCTAAAGGGGCTGGTGGCCGCCCATTCAATGCCGATATGGGCGCCGGTATGCGTGCCATAGAGCGCGACCTCATCCAGGCCCAGCCCCCCGCAAAACGCATCCATCACGCGCGCGTAATCAACCAGCTTGGGGTTTGGCATGTCGAGCGGGTCTGACTCGCCATTGCCCGGCGTATCGGGCGCATAGACGCAGAAATGCGGGGCCAGCGCCGCCATCAGAGGCTCTTGAGATTTGGAAGACGCCGGGGAGGCATGCAGCATCAAAAGCGGCGGCGCGCTCGGGTCCCCGGCCTCGCGATAATGCACCAGGCCATGATCTAACCGCAGGAAATGACGATCAATGAGGACGTCGGGCAAGAGGGCGCTCCAAACATGGCGGGATTAGATTTGTCTAGAGGCTACACCCCGGCGCAGCGCGCCTGAGCTGGCAAATTATCCATCAGACGATTAGCCGCCGCCAAAGGCGCTGCTCGGCTGAATGATATATCGCTGCTCGCCGATCATCACGTCTCGGCGATCGGCTGGGACGATAGTGATCTCTTTACGCTCGCCAGAAGCATCTTTGCTCAGGCGTGGCCGCCGAATGGTACCGAACAGGTCCCAAGCGCCGCTATCGTCGTTCCAGGCGAAGACATTGATGTAGGCAAGCTGATTATTCAGCAGCATGACTTCCGCCCTTTGGTTACTCTCTAAGAGCTCCCCCACATGGAGGCGGCAGGTGGCCTCAGGCTTTTTTTGGCACTCTTCGATTGAAAAGCGATAGGGCGTGTGTTGGCGCTCGACCCATGGGCCATCAACAAACCCTGCAGGCAGGCTTGTGCCTTCAGGCTCCACCGGCAGACTTGCAAAAAAGGCGCCCTGGTCAAACGACTCATCCTGGCCCGGTCTTCGGTAGCGGCTTGACTTGCGAATTTTAGCAAGGCGGTCGCGCACATCGCCGTCAGGAAGCGTCGCCTCGAACTCTGCAACGATCGCCCTCCCTTTTTTCCCGCCGAAATGCCAAAGATAGTGAGCGGCGTCGTTGTTGAGGCCATCCTCAGCTGCGGCCAGCTGTGCGGCTTGGTTGCGGTTTGCCAGGTCGGGCCAGCTCAGCCAGGGCGTGATGGAGAGGACCATGGTGGTGGCTGCAGCGCCCACAAAAGCGCCTAACGTCTTGCTGCGCCAGCCGCGGCCTGGGCGTACCGCGTCCATCATGAGGCCAAGCACCAACAGGGCGGCAAGGGTGCATAAAATAATGAGGAAAATGCGCTCTGGCGTCAGGCCATATTGGCCTATGCGCACGGCTGTTGCGTAGGCGGCCACGCCTACCAGGGGCAGCGCCAGGACCCAGCCGAAGCGCAGGATCTTGGACAGGCTGGGCGAGAGCGCAGGCGGCTGCAGCTGGCCGGTTAGGCCAAGCAGGAGGGCTGCGCCGGTGAGCCCCAGCGAAAGCCCTGCGACCGACAGCTGGCGGCTGAGATCCGCCACGCTGCCGACCACCATGGCCATGAGCGCCAGCGCGATCAGGACCAGCACCAGCACAAAC
>JBCCDR010000300.1:0-3783 GCA_039030675.1 Pseudomonadota bacterium
CGCCAATCATTGCGCAGCAAATTATTCATCAGTTGGCTAAGACGCCTGTCTATTAACCGTGCTTAAGAACAGGAAATTCCATGAAACTTGCCACCTTTAGCCATGACGGACGCGCCCGCATCGGGCTGGTAGAGGGCAGCAGCGTCATTGATGTGACGGCTGGCCGCTCGGGCCTGCCTGAGGAGATGAAAGGCCTCATCGAGGCAGGGCCGGAGGCACTCGAAGCGGCCAAACGCCTGGCTGCCAGCGCGCCGCACATCCCTTTGGCGCATGTAAAACTCCACGCGCCCATCGCGCGGCCAGGCAAAATCATGGCGCTTGGCAAGAACTATGCGGACCATGCTGCGGAGATGGGCGGCAAAGCGCCTGATCACATGATGTGGTTTTCCAAAGCACAGACCAGCGTGAATGGACCCTATGACCCCATTCCGCTGCCGCCGGTGACTGGGTTTGTGGATTATGAAGTCGAGCTCGTTGCTGTCATCGGGCTGCGCACAAAGGGCGTATCGGCTGACGACGCCTTAAGCGCGGTGTTTGGCTATATGGTGGGCAATGACGTGAGCGCGCGCGATTGGCAGCGCCGCACCAGCCAATATGTCATCGGCAAATCCTTCGATGGGCATGCGCCTATCGGGCCGTGGATCACGACCGCAGAGGATGTCGCCGACCCCCAAGCCCTCTCCATTGGATGCAGCATCAATGGCGAGACGCGCCAGGCAGGCCATACCAGCGATATGATTTTCTCCATCGCTGACCAAATCGCAGAGCTCAGCCAAGTCATGACGCTTGAGCCTGGCGACCTCATTTTCTCCGGCACACCCAGCGGTGTCGGCGCGGGCATGGACCCGCCTCAAGCGCTAAAAGATGGTGACGTGGTACGCTGCGAGATTGAGGGGCTCGGCGTGCTTGAAGCAACCTGTCAAGCCACAGCATAAGGAGGCACGCCATGGATGTTCGCGAGGCACTCTATAAGCGCAAATCCATCCGCGCGTTTTTGCCAAAGCCGGTTCCCGACGAGACGATTGAGCGACTGCTAGAGACGGCGCAGCGCGCGCCATCGGGCGGGAATGTACAGCCCTGGCACGTCCATGTGGTGACGGGCGAGGCCAAAGATGCGCTGTGCCAAAAGGCCTTTGACATCCTGATGAAAAACCCCGCAGGCGAGGTGGGCGATTACCCCATCTACCCGCCTAAAATGGAAGAACCCTATCGCACCCGGCGCTTTGAAATTGGCGAGCAGCTTTACGAAACGCTAGGCATTGCGCGCGAAGATAAGGCCAGACGCCAACAGCAGATGGCCAAGAACTTTGCGTTTTTCGGCGCGCCGGCAGCGCTGTTCATGGTCATCGACAGGAAAATGGGCCACGGCCAATGGGCCCATATGGGGATGTACATGCAATCTTTCGCTCTCGCCGCCACCGAAGAGGGCCTCGGCACCTGCATGCAAGAAGCATGGGCCATGGTGCGCGAGAGCATGCGAGAAGCGCTTGGCATTCCCAGCAGTCATATGGTCTATTGCGCCATCGCTCTTGGCTATCCGGATTGGGATAAACCGGTAAATGCCATGACCAGTCCGCGCGCGCCCCTTGATGAGGTCGTGACGTGGCACCCTGCGCGGCAAGAAAGGGAGTGAACCCGACATGCGCCTGGTCTTTTGCCTTTTGCTCGCCGCAGGACTGGCCGCGTGCACAGATGCGCCAGAAGAGGCTTCAAACAGCGCTGATAGTGCCGGGCCGGCCATCGGGCCGCTGCTTGAAAATGCGCAGATACTGCCAGCCAATGCGGTCTCCATAGGTACCATTAAAGCCATCACACAAGAGCTGGCAGATGACCGCTATGAGGGCCGCGCGCCCGCTACGCCGGGTGGCGATTTATCTGAAGCCTATCTGGCCAGCATGATGAAAGAGATGGGCTTTGCGCCCGGTAATGGTGACAGCTATCTGCAAAGCGTGCCTATGGTCTCCATTGCGCTGGAACCGGAACGCTCCTCCGTCAAACTCTCCGGCGGCGGGGTCGGTCACATGCTGAAATACCGTGATGAGATTGTCTATCACACGCGCCGCGTCGTGCCCTCGGTGCGGCTGGAGGCCAGCGAGCTGGTGTTTGTGGGTTATGGCATCGTCGCGCCGGAATATGGCTGGGATGACTATGCCGGTGTCGACGTGACCGGCAAAACAGTGGTGATGCTGGTCAACGACCCTGGCTTTGCCACAAAAGACCCAGACGTCTTTAAAGGCAAGGCCATGACCTATTATGGCCGCTGGACCTACAAATATGAGGAAGCCAGCCGGCAAGGCGCAGCCGGCGCGCTCATCATCCACCAAAGCGCACCTGCCTCTTATGGATGGAGCGTGGTGGAGACTGGATGGTCTGGCCCGCAGCTGGATTTAAAGCGCGAAGATGGCAATGCCAGCCGGGTCGCCATGGAAGGCTGGGTGAGCGAAGACTTTGCCAAGGAGCTGTTTGCAGCCGGCGGATTAGATTTCGGCGCGCTGACGGCTGCAGCGGCAGCGCCAAATTTCAAAGCCGTTGATATGGGCGAGCTGCAAATCGATGCGGTGCTGACCAACCAGCTTGACTATGTGACAGCCAGCAATGTCATCGGCATCATCAAAGGCAGCCGCGCGCCAGATGAGGCCATCTTATACACCGCGCATTTCGACCATCTGGGCAAGACAGACGTCGCCGAGGGAGAAGACGGGATTTTCAATGGCGCGGTGGACAACGCCGTTGGCACCGCCGCCATCATGGCCATTGGCGAGGCCTTTGCAAAAGCGCCAACCCCGCCGGAGCGTTCCGTCATCATCGCCGCGTTTACGGCCGAGGAAAGCGGGCTTTTAGGCTCGGCCTATTTCGCTGAACATCCGCCGGTCCCGCTGAGCAAGATGATTGGCGGCATCAACCTGGATGCTATTCTACCCACCACCAAAGCCCGCGATGTCACCGTCACTGGACTCGGCGCGTCTGAGCTGGAAGAGGTGCTTGGGTTTTACGCTGGCAAAGCGGGTGTAACCTTGTCAGCTGAGGCCACACCGGAAGCAGGTTTGTTTTACCGCTCGGACCATATTTCACTCTCCAAGGTCGGCGTGCCAATGCTGTATCTTGATGAAGGCCTGGATTTGGTCGATGGCGGGATTGAGGCCGGCAAAGCGCTGTCGGATGCATATTATAGCGGGCCTTATCATCAAGTGACGGATAAGTATGACCCCGCCTGGCCCATGGAGAACTTAGAGCAGGTCACCGCGCTGGCCTATCAGACGGGCAATGCTCTGGTGCGCACATCCCTGTGGCCCAATTGGTTTGCGGGCAATGAATTCAAAGGCCTGCGCGATGCCATGCGGGCCCAGCAATGAGCGATAATATCCTCAAAATCAGCGCCCTCGTCCGCAGCGCGCTCATCGTCTCCGACGTGGAGGCAAGCACGCGCTTTTATAGCGATGTGCTGGGCATCACCGATGTGTATTGGGAAGGGACACTGCAAGGCGAGAGCGTTGAGCGCTTGCTCGGCGTGCCCAAGGGCAGCATCTGCAACGCCCGTATCCTCACGCCAAGCCCCGAGAATATGGGCATGGTCGGGCTGTTTGAGCTGTCCAATCCAACACCAAAGACCGTGCAAAAAAGCGACATGACCAGCCAGGTTGGGGAGGCCTTTTTGGTGTTTTACGCCAGTGATTTGGATGTCGTCATGGCGCGCCTGGAGGCGGGCGGTCACCGGGTGCTGTGCGCGCCAATTGCGCTGGAGCATGACGGCAAAGTCAAACAGCGCGAGATGGGCTGCCTCGA